>NZ_JBBBNV010000009.1:0-170169 GCF_037137075.1 Paenibacillus sp. y28 | reverse complement strand
GTTGCGGCGAAGCTGACGAGCGTGGAGCAGCAGTACGCGAGCACGAGCGCGGCGCTGGAGCAGGAGCGCGAGGCGAAAGCGGAAGTCGCAGCGGAGCTAGAGCGCGAGCGAGAAGCGAAAGCGGAAGTCGCCGCGAAGCTGACGAGCGTGGAGGAGCAGTATGCGAGCACGAGCGCGGCGCTGGAGCAGGAGCGCGAGGTTCACTCGCAAACCACTGCAAAATTGTCGAATGTAGAGCAGTTACATATTGAAGTAGCAGCCCAATTGGAGCAAGAATGTCTTAAACGAAAAGAAGTCGAGGACAAGCTTGAGCTTGAGAGGCGGACACTGGCAGAGGTTCAAGTGGAGCTCGAATTGGAAAGGGAAAGCCGTGTTGAGCTCGTAGCCAAATTAGCGAATATTGAGGCGGCCCGTTTAGCTGTTACTGCTGAACTGGACAATGAACGAGCAAGGAACATCGAAATGAACGCAGAGCTGGAACGTTCAAGCACCGAGCGGGCTGAACTGGCAGCAGCGCTGAAGCGTGAGCAAGACGCGCACAGTGAGGTAACGGTAGAGCTTGAATTGGAACGTGAAATTCATGCGGAAACAGCCGCGCAGCTGGCGCAGCTGGAGGAGAGCAAGGCCGCACTGGTGACAGAGCTGGATGATGAGCGCTCCGAGAGATCGAAGGTCGCTGCACAATTGGAAACCGAGCGCGTCGAGAAAGTCAAGGCGACTTCAGACCTGGAAGGCGCAAGGGCAAGGATTGCTGAAATCACCGCAGAGCTGGATCGTTCAAGAGCCGAGCGAGCTGAGCTGGCGGCGGAGCTGAAACGTAATCAGGATGTATACAACGAAACAGCATTTGAACTGGAGCTGGAACGTGAAACTCATGCGGAAACAGCCGCGCAGCTGGCGCAGCTGGAGGAGAGCAAGGCCGCACTGGTGACAGAGCTGGATGATGAGCGCTCCGAGAGATCGAAGGTCGCTGCACAATTGGAAACCGAGCGCGTCGAGAAAGTCAAGGCGACTTCAGACCTGGAAGGCGCAAGGGCAAGGATTGCTGAAATCACCGCAGAGCTGGATCGTTCAAGAGCCGAGCGAGCTGAGCTGGCGGCGGAGCTGAAACGTAATCAGGATGTATACAACGAAACAGCATTTGAACTGGAGCTGGAGCGCGAAACTCATGCGGAAACAGCCGCGAAGCTGGCCAAGCTGGAAGAAAGCAGATCAGCCTTGATTACAGAGCTGGAAAAGGAACGAGAAATTCATGCTCAAACTAGAGCCAAGCTGGGCAAGTCCGAAGAGGAGCAAATCGATACGGCAGCCGTTCTGGAGCGTGAGCGTGACCAGCATCTAAAGCTGGTGCTGGAGCTGGAGCAGCTTCGTGATGCTAAGCATGCGATGGATGCCTCATTCGCCGAGCTGGAGAAGGCGCATCATGAGGCAGCTGTCGCACTTGCCGCGGAGAGGCTGGAACGGGAAAAGCTGATCAACGAAACGGATTTTGCGCGTATAGAGAAGGAAGCTTTGGCTGCCGAGCTTGCCCGTCTTACAGAGGGCCGGCAAGAAAGCGAGCTGGCAGAAGCTTACCGGAAGCTTCAGGAAGAGTATGCCAAGCTGCAAACGGAATATAACGAGTGGATCGAGCTGGTCGAACAGTCGTGAATATCGTTGATTTAATCGCACTGCTGCTGTTAGCTGGCGGACTGGTCTACGGATACTACCGTGGGCTGGTCAACCAGCTGTTTTCTTTAGCCGGCGGATTGCTGGCGGGTTTATTGGCGTTCATTCTTCAGAACGGCTTGGCGGAGGCTTTGATGAAGATGTTTCCGCTGGCTGCGCTAACCGGAGGGGAACATGCCGGGAATGGGCTTTCAGGCTCGGTTTGGAGCGCGGCCAGGCTGCCTTATCATATTGCGGCCTATGTTTTTATTTTCGCCGGGGCCAAGCTGACGCTGCATTTGTTAGGCCGATTGCTCCATGTGCTGATGAAGGCACCGGGATTAAACCTGTTCAATCGCTTTGGGGGGATCGTGCTTGCCTTGGCCCAGGTATTTATCCTGATGGTATTGCTGTATTGGCCTCTGAACCGAATTCCTTCTGCAGCCGTGCAGCAGGAGCTGGCGGGCTCCCAGGTCGCGACCGGGGTAAACCATATTGCTCCCCGGTTAACGGCCCAGCTGGAGCAGCTATGGCAGGCGGTTACAGGCGCCAAAAACGATATAACTGCTCCAGAAGTGAAGGAAACCGAGCTTTAATGCTGCTGAAGCTTTTCGAGGTCGAAGAAGTCCAGCGCATCATACGGTGATCGGGCAATCGGAAGAACAAACGGCTTGTGCTCTGCTGATATCAGGGCGCAGCCGTTTTTGTGTTGTGATGTACGTGAAGGATGGAAGCCGGCGAAAGCTGTACAGCCAGCAGGCTTATACTGCACGCAGCGTGTAGCGATGAACGGCGATGTATGAGGTTCATAGCATGTTTGAGATTAGCGGGGATTCTCCCGCCGACCCGATTGCCAAGCAGCCGTCAGCCCAACAGCTCGAATGGTCCTGCCGGGTTGCTGTTGCACAAGAGCGGCTTGTCCGGGAGCGAAGTCTGGATGCTTTGACCTATTATTATCACGGCAGTCCGGTAAGCGCCTATGAACAGCTTCAGGCGGGCTTCATTCTCGGTCACTCTCTTTTGACGGCCCGCGGCATCCCATGCGCTGGAGAAGGAGATCTTAAAACGGCCGTAGCAATGAAAATATGCGATATTCTTGGCACCGGAGGCAGCTACTCGGAGATTGTGGTCGTCGATTATGCCGATCAGGCGATTTTGCTCGGTCATGACGGACCTTTCCCTATCGCTATATCGGATGGCAAGCCGGTTCTGCGAGGGATGGGGCTGTATCACGGGAAGCAGGGGACGGGCATTTGGGTGGAAGCGAAGGTCAAATCCGGCCCGATTACAGCGCTGAATGTGACCCAAACCGGAGAAGGCAGGCTGAAGCTGATCATCAGCGAGGGCGAGTCGACGGACGGGGAGATGATGAAAATCGGGAATACGATGACTCCGGTGCGATTCCGCGAGCATCCCGATCTTCACATGGAGAAATGGTTTCGCGAAGCGCCGACCCGCCACTGTGCGCTATCGCTCGGCCATAATGCTTCGGAATTCAGCAAGGTGGCGGATTTGCTCCAGCTGGAGTCAGTCATTCTTTAGTGAAGCCAAGAGGCCGGTAGACGGCTTGCAGGCGCATAACGAACGAAGCAAGCTTTCCAATATTTTTAGTATGTCATGTATTTCGGGGACAGGGTTTGGCACAAGCGTTTGATGATTTTTTAGCCATATTGCCTGGCTAGAAATAAGGTAGCAGATCCCATGTGTGACAGGGGGGGAATCAGGGTGGAGCAGGTATCGTTTGTGCTGCGGATTCGTCCAGAGCGCTATGGGGAATATGTCAAGCGTCACAAGGCCGTATATCCGGAGCTGGAGGAAGGATTTACTGCAGCGGGGATACACCATTACCGGATTTATTATCATGAAGGTACATGGTTTGCAACGATGACAGTAACTGATTACAGCGGGGCGATGCAGGATTTGGAGACTCATCCGGCCAACGTAAGATGGCAGCCATTTATGTCCGACCTGCTTTTGCCGTGGGAAGACGAAACGAAGGTCAAACTCATTTCAGAGGTATACCGGTTTCCGCGCTCATAAAAACTTTTTTTGGAACACTGAAATTGTATCCCTCATTTCTTTGCCATTTCATGCTCGAGAGCTAGCTGTAAGAACGACCCTTCCAAATTGGCTTTGTTTTTAACGTTGCCTATCCGAAAGCCGGAAGTCATAGCATATCTCCCGCAACTGCACAACGGTATGGTAAGATAAAGAAAAAGCAGATTGAAAGGCGGGGCGAACCGATGAAATCCTCAATGTCGCATCGTTCGTCGCTGTCTGCGGAGAAGCGCAGCAAAGAAGGGTCCAGCAGTACGCAGGCATTGACGGGCGGCACTCACAAGCTAGTTCATCAAGTAAGACAACTGCAAAAAGTGGCGGGCAATCGCGCGGTCGGAAGGCTGTTGAGCGGGCTTCACGATACAGGGCCGCAAACGGCGCAGCTGGCGCTTTCTGAACAGGAGTGCGCTGATAAGCTCCGTATATTAAAGGATTATGTCCGGTTTACGCCGCCGGAGGAATTTAAGGATGCCTTTTGGAAGCCGCCCAAGGATAAGGTGGAATACAGGCAGAAGCTTATAGCCAAAATTACCGGAAGCCCGCATACCATGGCAAGCGTGAAGAGCAAACGAGATATGAAGCCTGACGTGGAGGACGATGACTGGGCGCCAAACAGCTTTAATGACCGGACATTAGAACGGGCCATTAACGAAGTATACCCCAGATACCCCACGGGGGACGGGGAGGAAATCGGGCAGGAATACGCCCCTTTTGACAAGCACGATTGCGTATTTGCTGCCATTACACATGCTTTGGGCTTTGGGGATGACCTGGAAACCTCCTTGGAGGTGGAAGGGCAGCTCGCCGCTTATTTTAATCATAAAAAAGGAGAAGTGGAGGACTCCATCCTGTACCGGATGATGGAGCGGATGGGCTGGGGATTATATGGGGTCGGCAAATTTAATGAGCTGTTCCGTCCGGAACTAGACGGTGTGATGACGTATCCTCCGATTGGAGGCACCTTTATTATTTCGGAAAACCGGGATGCGGGCGGGACAACCGGCCACGTTCTGGTTGTGGAAATATCGAACGATTTGGCAGCCCAAACCTTCCCGGCTCCGAAAACCTTGAAATTATATGACCGCCAGTATGAGCGGCAAAATCGGGGCAAAGCCAGGACGGGTGAGCCTACCTTTGATGTATACGCTTGGAGGGTGGAAAATACGGAGCAGGCCCAGGAGGTGAAAAAGATCCTGCAGGGCTGATTCCCCCCCTGCCTTGACGGTGCCACTGCTTGCGGTAAGCAAGCGGAGTGACTCCCTCTTCCTGCTTGAACAAGCTGATGAAATGGCTGACATTCGTGTGCCCGACGTGCTGTGAGATAGCCGCGACCGGCATGTCGGAGAGCACGAGCAGCTGCTTGGCTGCCGTAATGCGAAGGTTAGCCAGGTATTCATGCGGCGCAAAGCCGGTATATTTCTTGAACTCTCTTGCCAGATGATAGTTGGAAACCAAGCAAAGGACAGCGAGCTGATCCAGTGTCCACTGATCCGCATACCGCTGCTCCAGCGAATTCATGGCTTGTTCAACATAAGCGGGCATCCAGCCGGGATGCCTTGCATCTCCCCGGCCCATGGCCGATAGAAGCAGAACCGTCAGCAGCTGGATGATATGCTGAGAGCTGAGCAGCTCGGCCCTCACATCCTTTTCCCGGTGCAGCTTCAGCAGCTCCCGGATGCAATCGGGAACGGTGCGGTCCGCGGCAAGCGGAAGCACTGGCCCGGTTCCGATTCGAACAAACTGCTCGTAATAAGCGCGGCTGGCAGCCCCGTTGAAATACACCCACAGCAGGTCCCGGTCCGCGCCTTCATAGTATTGGGGCTCCATACAATCAATCCAGAATGCATGTCCGGCCGGCAGGGAATAGGTCTTTCCGGCGTAGCGAAGCTTTCCGCTTCCTGAAAGCGTATACACAACTAAAAAGAATCGAGGCTTGCACGCTCGGTGAAATATCCGGGCAGGGTGCGGAAGCAGCCGATTTCCTGCACATAGAATAGCATCGACCGCGCCATCACGCTTGGTGTGGACACGTAATAGTCGGACGTCTCCGTCCACCGGAAAGCGGCGTTTAACCGGCAAGAAAGACGGTTTTTTCTCATGACCTCAGCTGAGCTCCTTGGAAGATGATTGCTGGGGAACGGAATCCATGCCAATACCGGAAACCGCCAGTTCAGCGGTTACTTGGCTTCAATCAGCCTGCCGGTTTTCCCGCCTTTGGGCAGAGCGGCAAGCTCGACCAGATAGCTTGTAACGGAAGCAGGGTCTTTGCCGGTGCCATGCATCTCCGTTTTAATCGGCCCGGGATTAAATAAATTAACGAGAATGTTATGCTTCTCTTCATCCTCGGCTGCTGTGCGGGTCAGCGTCTCCAGACCGGCCTTGCTGACGGCATAGGCCGCAAAGCCGCCGGCGCCATTGTCTGCGAGCCCGGAGGTAATATTAATGATACGGCCGAACTTTTGCTTGCGCATCATAGGCAATACGGAACGTGTAACAAGGAACGGACCGGTCAAATTGGTGGACAGCTGGGCATTCCATGCATCCAGCGGCGTATCCGCGATTTCCCCCGATTCGAATACCGCCGCATTGTTTACGACGATATCAATGCGTCCAAACCGGCTTTGAGCCGCTTGAACGAGCCGGAGCACATCGGACTCAAGACTGACATCCGCCTGTACGGTCAAGGCTTCCCCGCCGCCCGCAGCAATTGCATCGCTTACTTCCTCCAGCTTGGCAGTTCTTCTTCCGCATAGCACCACCTTCGCTCCTTCGTCTGCAAACGCCAGTGCCGCAGCCTTGCCCAGTCCGCTTCCTGCTCCCGTAATCAGTGCAATTTGTCCTGATAAAGCTCTCATCCTCAGTTCGCCTCCCTTTATCCGCTAACTTCCTCTTGATCATAGCAGATAAGGGACGATTTCGGTACACTTGAATTACCGTTTTCATTGAAAAAGCACCTTCTCCGGAATCGGAGACAGGTGCTTTTAGCAGCTGTATCGGAAGAACTATTTGCGTTCATCAACCTTGAACGGTGTAGCCACCGGTATGAACAGGTCGATAATCCCGATAACAAGCGCGGCGAGCAGTGCCCCGATAATCGACACCGCGACGCCGCCTACGATAAACTGGGCAATCCAGATCACCGCAGCACTGGCCAGGAACCCGACAATCCCCCGTCCAAAGGGTGTAATGCGCTTGCCGAAGATTCCTTCAACAATCCAGCCGACGGCGGCAATAACTACCGCCAGCAGCAGCGCGCTCCAGAATCCGCCCACCGAAAAGTTCGGAACAATCCAACCGACAAACATGAGCACAATCGCAGCGACGACAAATCGGACTACCGTACCGAGAAAATGCATCGTCTATACCTCCTAAGCAAGTAGTTTAGCAAAATCGCTTCTTTCCAGAGGGGGTGAAAGAGGCAATCATCGCTTGTTGCAGGAGAAGCGTATACTGGCAAGTCGGACCTTTCAGGGGCGTAGGACGGAAGAAAGGGGGTTCTATGCCGTGCAATTTGTATTGTGGCCTGAAAACCATGAATTATGTCAGGGAAAAATCGTTAAAAGCAATTGTGCCGCATGGTCTTTCCTTCAGTCATTGGATATAATAAGGGCTGAGAGGAGTGCGAACGTTGAACGACAAAATAGTAAAGACACTTGAATTTGATAAAATTTTACATAAACTGGCTAATCATGCGGCTACATCTTTAGGTAAGGAATGGGTAGAGCAGCTGCGGCCTTCGAGCGAGCTGGAGGATGTGAAGACGAGACTGCTGCTAACCGATGAGGCCGCTGCGGTTGACCGGCTCAAGGGCGGCGCTCCTTTTGGCGGCATACGCAATATCCGGTCATCGCTGCACCGTTCCCGCATCGGCAGCATTCTCAGCGCGTCTGAGCTGCTGGATATCGCTACAACCATTTATGGCGGAAGGCGGCTGGCCCGGTTCCTGGAGGGTGTGAACGACCAGCGCGAAATCAAGGCGCTGCTGAAGCTGTCGGGCGAGCTTGGGGATGTCAAAGCAGTAGAGGACCGCATAAAGTCGTGCATCAGCGAGGATGCCGATGTGCTGGACTCGGCCAGCTCCGAGCTGGCCCGAATCCGGCAGGAGCTGCGCGGAAGCGAGTCGCGTATCCGCGAGCGGCTGGATCAGATGATCCGCAACACATCCATTCAAAAAATGCTGCAGGATAATCTGGTAACCCTGCGTGGCGACCGGTTCGTCATTCCGGTTAAGCAGGAGTACCGCAGCCAGTTCGGCGGGATTGTGCACGATCAGTCTGCCTCCGGGGCAACGCTGTTTATTGAACCGGAAGCCGTCGTTCAGATGAACAACAAGCTGCGGGAGCTTCGCATGAAGGAAGAGAAGGAAATTGACAAAATTCTGCAAATGCTCAGCAGCACGGTAGCGGAATCGGCCGACATCATGTTAGCCAATGTGGAGGTTTTGGCGGAGCTGGATTTCACCTTCGCCAAGGCAGGACTTGCCCGCGAGCTGAAAGGCACGCTGCCGCTCATGAATGATCGGGGCTTTCTCAAAATCAAGAAAGGCCGGCACCCGCTCATTTCCGCAGAGCACGTCGTTCCCCTGGATGTGGAGCTGGGCAACCAGTTCACTTCAATTATCGTGACAGGCCCGAATACAGGGGGCAAAACGGTTTCCATCAAGACCATCGGACTGCTCAGCCTCATGGCTATGTCCGGCTTGTTTGTGCCTGCGGAGGATGGAAGCCAGCTGTGCGTGTTTGATGCCATTTATGCGGATATCGGGGACGAGCAAAGCATTGAACAAAGCTTGAGTACCTTCTCCAGCCATTTAACCAACATTATTTCGATTCTGAAGGGCATGACGCCAAAAAGCCTGGTGCTGCTCGATGAGCTTGGCGCCGGAACCGACCCGGCGGAGGGCTCGGCGCTGGCCATTGCGCTTCTTGAATACATTCACCGGATGGGCTGCCGCATTGTGGCGACGACTCACTATAGCGAGCTGAAGGCCTACGCATTTGAGCGCAAGGGTGTTATTAACGCAAGCATGGAATTCGATATTCAGACGATACGCCCGACATACCGTCTGCTTGTCGGCGTCCCTGGACGGAGCAATGCCTTTGCCATTGCGGAGCGGCTCGGTCTGCCGCGAAGCATTATTGAGCATGCCCGCGGGCATGTCGGCGAGGATGAGGCGCGCGTAGAGACGATGATTGCCTCGCTGGAGGCAAACCGGGCCAGCGCAGAAGCGGAACGAGCGCATGCCGAAGTGGCGCGCCGCGAGACAGAGCAGCTTCGCAAGCAGCTGGAGGAGCAGAAGCAGCGATTCGAAGAGCAGCGCGACAAGCTGCTGGAAAAAGCGGAGAATGAAGCGCGCGAAGCAGTCGCCAGAGCGCGGCGCGAGGCGGAGACGGTTCTCGCTGATTTGCGGCGCATGGCGCTTGAGGCGGCAGGCAGTGTGAAGGAGCACCGACTGATTGAAGCCCGCCGCCGTCTGGACGAGGCCGAGCCGGAGCTGCGGCAGAAGAAGGCGGCACGTCCCGCAGCCCGTGGCGGCAAAGCGGCGGTGCTTGCCGTCGGCGACGAGGTCCGGGTGCTGTCGCTTGGACAAAAGGGGCATATTGTAGACTTCGCCGGCGAGAAGGAAGCGGTCGTACAGCTTGGGATTATGAAAATGAAGGTGCAGCGTGATGATTTGGAACGGCTCGGCGCAGCGCCGGACCCGGTGAAGCAGGCCCAGCAGCTTAAAGCCAGCGTGAAGCGAACGAGGGATGAGAACGTTCGCATGGAGCTGGATCTGCGGGGAAGCAATGTCGAAGAGGGAATTAGCGAAGTCGACCGCTTTTTGGATGAGGCGTTTCTGGCGAATCTGGGCCAGGTGTATATTATTCACGGCAAAGGCACCGGCGTCCTGCGCACAGGGATTACAGAATACCTGCGACGCCACAAGCTGGTCAAATCGTATCGGCTGGGCAATTACGGGGAAGGCGGCAACGGGGTGACCGTCGTAGAGATCGGGCATTAAATTTTTTCAAGTTTTTTGCCGATTCCTGAAACCAATATTGCTGCGGAGCGTATCTATAAGTGAAATTGGCCAATGGATATCCACGCTTACCATTCAAATATGAACCTTCGGGGAGGAACTGGAATATGGGAATCTTTAAACGTTTGCGCGATTTGACTATGGCTTCGATTAACGACCTGCTCGACAAAGCGGAAGATCCGGTAAAAATGCTGAACCAGTTTTTGCGCGATATGGGTGATGACATCGCTGAAGCGGAAATTGCGGTAGCGAAGCAAATCGCCATTGAGAAAAAATTCAAGCAGCAGTACGAAGAGGCGGAAGAGCTTGTCGCAAAGCGTGAGCAGCAGGCGATTAAAGCGCTTGAGGCCGGCAACGAGGATCTGGCCCGCCGCGCTCTTCAGGACAAGAAGGAACAAACGCAGCGTCGCGATGAGCTGCAGCAGCAGTACGGAACAGCGAAGGTCAATGCGGATCGTCTGCGCGGACAATTGACCGAAATGAAAGACGAATATGAAAAAATGAAGAACAAAAAGGATTTGCTGGTCGCTCGCGCAGAGGCAGCGAAGGCGCAAAAGCAAATCAATCAGGCTATGTCCGGATTCGGCAAGGACACTGCAGCCAAAGGCTTCGACCGTATGAGCGAGAAAGTGCTCCAAATGGAAGCTGAAGCGGAGGCAGCGGGTGAAATTCGCGGCAAAAACCGTTCCCTTGACGATGAGCTTGACAGCCTGGACAAATCCAGCGGTGTCGATGACGAGCTGGCGGCTCTGAAAGCACGTCTTGCCCAAAAGGATCAATAATAGCAATAGGCAGCAAGAGACTGTCCTGCACCGGAAGGAAAACATCATTGCTTTGGCGAAATAAGAAATATAGCCCCATGCGGCTGTTCGCCCGGGTAAGACGTTCTTCTTCCGCGGGGGGCGGTCTTTTTTCTGAGCACGGTCGTTTCAGGCAGGAGTGGGAGGCGGCCGAACAGTCAGTGATAACGGGAAGCAGCACTTTTTGGCAGGACGGCGGATGCCATTTATCTGAAGTTTACGGCTAGGAGTGACGATAACAGGATGAATAATGAGGTGGATCAATTGCTTTCGAATCCTTATGTGGAGACAGCGGCCTTTTTCTCGGTCGCGGTGCTGGCGCTGGTCGTATTTTTAGCTATTTTTGAATTTGTGACCAAATACAGCGACTGGCAGGAAATTAGAAAAGGAAATGTGTCTGTAGCGATGGCGACAGGCGGGAAAATCTTCGGGATTTGCAACATCTTCCGTTTTTCCATTTTGAATAACGATTCAATCATGCACTCGATGATATGGGCAGGCTTTGGATTCCTGCTGCTGCTCGTCGCGTATTTTATTTTTGAGTTCTTGACGCCAACGATTAAGGTGGATGAAGAAATTCAAAAGGATAACAAGGCAGTCGGCCTGCTGTCGATGATCATCTCTATTTCCATGTCGTATGTTATCGGCGCGAGTGTGACTTGACAATGAAATATTTGTGGGGTACGCTTTTTGCGCTGGCCGGAGTGTTTTTTGGGATTGGCATCTATTATTTGATGACGAAATAGGAGGCTCTTATGTCGGAGCATAAAGATATTATCTGTCCGTGGTGCGATACCGAAATTATTTGGGACCCGGAGTTCGGTCCTGAGGATGAGTGCCCGCACTGCGGTCAGGAATTAACACCCTACCGGAACGTGCAGCTTCATATCGAAGCGGATGAGAAGCCGCCGGGGGCGGAGCCGGAAGAGTCGGATTCCGTCGCATCGGCGGGCGCCGGCATTGCGGATTTGCCGGTGCTCGGCAGTCAGCTGGCCGGGCATCGGACTGCTCCTGAGCCGGTTAAAAGCAAAGCGGCTCCGGAAAATAAAGCCGATGATGACGATCAGGACGGCGTGGTGTTTTATAACGGAACGGTGCAGCCGTATATCGACGTCCAGTCCGATTTTCATGAATGCGACCGCTGCCGCACGGACATGGTGCTGGCCGGACGGCAAATCGTGAAGAGCAAGCATTTTGAACCTGAGGATTTCGGGGGCTTGCCGCCGTTTCTTGAGGCTCCGTTCAAGCTGAATGTGTTTGTGTGCCCGTCCTGCTTTAAGGTGGAGCACGCGCTATCGGATGAAGACCGTATCCAGGCAGCAAACCAATTGCGCGGATTATAACGCGAGATGAAGAAAGCTTCGGGTGATTTTTACCCGGAGCTTTTTTTATTGATGAATAAAGCATCAAATAAGGGTGATGCAGCCTGCTGCAAAATCGGGCGCTCAGCCGTCTTATATATAGCTGCAGCTGAAAGGAGGACAAAGAATTGGTTCAACCGATACCAGAAATTTATTGCGAATTGTTTTTTGCCCATTACCCGTCCGTGCGCCGGAAATTAATCGCGATTATTCGTGATGAAGCGGCGGCGGAGGATTTGGCACAGGAGACCTTCCTGCGCCTATACCGTAACCCCCCTGAAGAGCTGGAAGCTGTCGGCGCCTGGCTGCACCGGGTGCTGACACGGCTTGCCTATGATTATCTGCATCAAAAATCCCGGGAGCGTGAGGTACTCGAAAAGCATGAGCGCCGTGCTATGGCCGATGAAGTGAATGCCTTGTCCGGGGAAGAGGTCATGATGAGGCGCCTGAATCAGGAGGAAGTGCAGTCCTGGCTGGAGGATTTGCCTGAACGGGCCCGTCAGGTGCTGCTAATGCGGTATTCCGGCTATAACTATGCGGAAATCGCCGAGAAGCTGAATGTGAGGCGCCCGCTTGTAGGCAGTCTCGTACACCGGGCAACGGTCCGGCTGAAGCGGCGGGCGCTGCCGAGCGGCGTAGGCGGAGCGGAAACTGAACTTAGGGAGGAACGACAATGACAAAACCATATAAGAACAAAGAGCAGGCGGATCGGCTTCGGGCTGAGGAGGCCTGGACCCGGCTGCAGGGAAAGCTGGCGTCGGAGCCGGTTCATCCGCAATGGGCCAAGCTGGCTCAGCGGCAGGCGGAAGCCAGAGAGGCGGCACGAAGAGAGAGGACTGCCGGGGCGATCGCCGCTGAACAGCTGCCTTTGGCGGTTGATACTCCGACTGCGGAGAAGCATGCAGCCTCCATACCATCCGGCGAGGCAAGAAGGGGATCTGCCTGGGCAGGCTTACGCCGGCAATCCAAGTGGCTGGCCGGGGCAGCGGCGGCATGCCTGATCGTCGTGACGGTGGCCACTCCCGCAGGGAACAATGCATTAGCGGCGGTACTGAACAAGTTTCAAATGAAGCAGCTTACGGTTGTAAATGAAGATGAGATGAGACAGCTGTTCCAGAGCGTGTTCCAGGATGGCAGCCGTGAGGAAGCCGTGAACCAATATGGAACCTTCTCTGCGGCATCCGGAACCTTCCAAGGGAGTATGAAGAAGGAGGACATCCAGAAGCAGCTCGGCCGCAAGCTGGTCCTGCCGAAGGAAGCGGCGGATGAGAAGCAGTCGGATCTGTATGTCTCCCCTTGGCAAAGTATTACGCTGCAGATGAATGTGAATGAAGTGAATGCTACGATGAAAAAACTGGGGGCAACGGCCCTGCTGCCCGAATCGGTTGACGGCAAGCCGGTGAAAGTGGAGATGAAAGAAGCTGTGCATTTCAACTTCCATTCTACGGACGAGGAGAAGCAGTATACGCACTACTATTCTCTTACTCAGATGCCAGTGCCCACAGTTACCGTCGATCCGTCTATTCCAGTTAAGGAGGCGATGGAAGCGATTGTCAACTTCCCGCTGCTGCCGGCGAGCATCAAGCAAAGCCTTCAAGCCTCCTCCGCCCTTACGGATGGAAATATTCCGCTGCCGGTATTCTCCAAATCGAATTCCGAGCAGGTAAGTGTATCCGGAACTGAGGTGGTGTTGACCTCCTACAGCCTTCATGCTTCAGGCAGAAGCGAGGAGTTTAGTGCGACTTGGGTTAAGGAAGGACAACTATTTACTTTGAACAGCGGCAGCATGCTTGGTACGAAAGAGGCGATGCTGGCGAAGATTACGGAGCTGATGAACCAATGAGCACAGGAACGGCCATTTCGACCGTGGCACTAAGCAAACAATTCCATAACGGACGAGGCTGCCGGGATATCAGCCTGACAGTCCAAGCAGGGGAAGCCTTCGGCTTCCTCGGCCCCAATGGGGCCGGCAAAAGCACCTTTGTCAAGATGCTGGTCGGGCTGATTCGTCCTTGCGGCGGACAGGCGGCCTTGTTCGGGTATCCGGTCGGGTCAGTGGAGGCGAGGCGGCGGATCGGGTATTTGCCGGAGCTGTACCGCTATCAGGAATGGCTTACCGGCGAGGAGGTTCTGGCGCTTCATGCCAAGCTGAACGGGATACGCGGTCCGGAGGCCCGCTCCCGTATCAAACGGATGCTGGATGAGGTCGGAATCGGCTTGCGCGGCCGGGACCGGGTGAAGCATTATTCCAAAGGGATGCAGCAGCGGCTTGGACTGGCCTGCGCGCTAATCCATGAGCCGGATCTGCTGTTTCTGGACGAGCCGGCCTCTGCCCTTGATCCTGTCGGACGTCATGAGGTCCGGCAGCTTTTGCGTTCATGGCGCGCTCAGGGAAAAACCATATTTCTCAACTCGCATCTGCTTGAAGATGTGGAGATGCTTTGCGACCGGGTGGCGCTGCTGAATAACGGACATATTCTCCATGAAGGCACCGTAGCGGATGTCCTTCATGAGCAAACCTGCTGGCAGCTTCGGGTCGGCGGGTTTGCGCCTGTTTTGCTGGACTGGCTGCAGGAAAGGTCCGGGCTGGTTATCCGGGTGTGCGGCAATGTATCCCCGGAGGAAGCGGACCGGGACATCCGCCGGTTGTCCGGTACCGTCGACGGAACGGTGTGGCTGGAAGCCGAGACTGAGGATGAAGAGCAGATTGGCTGGCTGAATCATGTGCTGATGGAGGAGGGCTTGACCTTGTACGAGGTGCGCAAGGCCCAAACCAGGCTTGATGAATGGTTCCTTAACGCCGTTTCCGGCTTGAGCCACAGGGGGGAACGGAATTGACGATTATGATCGGAATGACCTGGAAGGAGCTGATCCGGAAACGGGTCATGCTGCTGACGCTTATGATGACGGTTATATTTTTGGCGGCCTTTTGGTTTGTCGCTCAAGCGATAGGCAACCGAAATTCGGGCGCTTGGACGGATACGGGCAGCATGGAATTTATTTTGAATCAGGTGATGCTAGGCTCGATGATTTTAACCCTGGGCTTTTTCTTCGGCTCCTTTGTTATTGCATTCTTATCCATATTCAGCTCGGTTGCTGTTGTAGCCGGAGAAGCCGAGCAGGGGGTGCTGCAGGCGCTGCTATCTCGACCCCTTCCACGCTGGAAGTGGTTCCTGGGCCGCTGGATCGGCTATGTCAGCATGGGGGTACTGTACGCCGGCCTGCTGTTTGCCTGCATTCTTGGCGTGGCGGAGTACCATGCGGCCGTGCCGGGGGATGCTGTTACAATCATGAAGGGCTTTGCCCTGTTTGCCCTGACTGTGCCGCTGCTCGTTTCCTTATCGATGCTGGGCTCCTGCTATTTCTCCGCGATGGGGAACGGTATTGTCATGACAATGCTGTACAGCGGGGGATTATTAGGCGGAATGATTGAAAAGGTCGTTAGCATGAACATGTTTCGAGAAACGAATGTCAAGCCGCTGGAAACGGTAAGCGGTCTGCTGGCGATAGCGATGCCTGCCGATGGCTTGCAGCGCAGAATGCTGGCGGAGCTGTTCTCGCTTGATGACGTGAATTCGTTTATTGATTTGCAAAGCACGCTTAGCCTGTTTGGAGGTGCAGCATTGCCTTCCAATTCCTTCCTGATATACACGGTAGGCTATGCTCTTATGGCCCTGCTTCTCGGCACTTGGGCGTTCCACCGCAAAGATTTGTAGGAACGGACGACCGGCTTGGCCCGGCTTGGACTGTATGATTCGGCGTATTTGGGAAAGGCTATTTTAACGTCGAATTTGCAGCCAAAGGAGCGGTTCCATGGCACAAAAAACGAAATCCGGTTGGGGTCCCTTTGCAGGCCGGACGCATCGCCCGGAGGCCGGTTCCTCCGGCCGTCAATCCAGCGGCGCGCAGCAGGGCGCTTCACAAGGCAGTACGGGGGGGAAACGGGGCAAAGCCCTGCTTGACGCTCAAGCCCGGCTGCTGCTGGCGGTCAACGGTTTATTCGCTGCGGCATCGGCATTATCCGGTACATACGTAAGTGTTTATTTATGGAAGGTCAAAAATGACTTTTCGCTAATCGGCTGGTTCACCTTCTTCTCCCACCTTACCATGGCGCTGACCTTCTGGATCGCCGGCAAGTGGGCAAAGGAGCGCAATAAAATGAACGTGTTGCGGACGGGCGTTGCGGTTTCTGCTGTCTTCTATTTGCTGGTGCTGCTGCTCGGGACAGCCTCGGCCTCGTATGCCGTGCTGCTGGGAGCGGTGCAGGGGCTGGCGAACGGTTTGTTCTGGCTGGCCTTCAATGTCGTGTACTTTGAGGTCACCGATCCGGATAACCGGGACCGCTTTAACGGCTATTCCGGGCTGCTTGGCTCGGGGGCGGGCATACTGGCTCCATGGTTATCCGGCTGGCTGATTACGAGGCTGGGTGGAGAGACGGGATACCGCCTTATTTTTAGCTTGTCTCTGGGTGTCTTTGTTGTCGGGGTGGTAGTCAGTTTTTTTCTGCGCAAAAAAAAGCTGCCGGGCAGCTACGCCTGGCTTCAGGCCTTCACCTCACTGAAGGAGAGCGGATCGTCCTGGCGGCTGGCTCTGCCTGCGCTTGTATCCCAAGGGATGCGTGAAGGGGTTTTCGGCTTTATTATCGGGCTGCTGATCTTTATCGCCACCCAAAGCGAGATGAGCCTGGGCAATTTCTCGCTGATAACGTCCGCGGTCGGTCTGGTCAGCTTTATGCTTGTGGGCCGCTTCTTGAAGCCGGAGTACCGCAAATGGGGAATGCTGATCGGGGTTGTCATGATGGTGCTGGTGATTGTGCCGTTTTTTTGGAAGCTGAATTATGTGACCCTTCTGATTTTTGGTGTGGGCGTCGCTCTTTTTATGCCGCTGTATACAGTACCGATGACCTCGGCTGTATTTGATCTCATCGGAAGCAGTGAGGAAAGCGCCAAGCTGCGGGTGGAATATATCGTCATGCGTGAGCTTGGCCTAAATACCGGAAGAATGATAGGGACACTGGTCTTTGTCGCCGTGATTTCGCAAAGCGCGGCCCAGCAGACCGTTAATTGGCTTCTTCTCGGTATCGGCAGCTCGCCGATTGCTGCATGGCTGTTTATGCGCCGCCTTTTGACGCCAAGGGTGCAGAAGGCCGAATAATCCGGATAACCCGGTTACGAGCGAAAGGGCGCCTGCCGGGTGTCTTCGGAGTTTGATCAGGTCAGCCAGAAACTTCTGGTTGGCCTATTTTTCCAGGCGTTTGTTTGCAATTATTACCCCTTGCCGTTCCGGCGGCTTGATTAGCCCGATTCGTTCCGGCATGCTACAATGGAGAAAAATAGCAGCCGGCACCGGCAATGGAAGAAGCCATGAGGAGGAGCAGGATGAGCAGCAACCGCAGATTACTCGTAAATAATGTGACGGAACTAATCGGAAATACCCCGGCTGTTCGGGTCAATCGTTTGACTGGGGAGCAGGACGCAGAGGTGTACGTCAAGCTGGAATATTTCAATCCGAGCAAAAGTGTGAAGGATCGCGCCGCGTATAACTTAATCGCACAGGCGGAGAAGGACGGTCTGCTTCAGCCCGGGGCGACGATTATCGAGCCGACCAGCGGCAATACCGGTATCGGTCTGGCGATGAATGCCGCCGCGAAGGGCTACCGGGCCATAATGGTTATGCCGGATAACATGACAAAGGAACGGATTAATATTTTGAAGGCTTACGGCGCAGAGGTTGTGCTGACCCCGGCCGCCCGGCGGATGCCCGGCGCCATTGCCAAGGCTCTTGAACTGCGGGATCAAATTCCGGGCAGCTTCATTCCGCAGCAGTTTGAGAACAGCGCGAATCCCGATATTCACCGGACCACAACGGCACTGGAAATAATCGAACAGATGGAAGGGCGGCTGGATGCTTTCGTTGCCACCTCCGGCACAGGCGGGACCATTACGGGAACCGGGGAAGTGCTCAAGGAGAAGCTGCCCGGGATTCAGATTTATGTTGTGGAGCCGAAAGGGTCCCCGGTGCTGTCCGGAGGGGAGCCTGGGCCGCATAAGCTTGTCGGGACAAGCCCCGGCTTTGTGCCGGCGATTCTGAATACAAGCGTATATGATCAAATTGTGCAGGTTACTGACGAGGACGCGCTGCAAACCGTAAGGGATTTGGCGGCCCGGGAAGGGATACTCGTAGGTCCGTCAGCAGGGGCCGCGGTATGGACGGCGCTCCAGCTCGCGAAGCGTCTCGGTGCCGGCAAGCGGGTGCTCTGCATCGCTCCGGATACGGGGGAGCGCTATTTGAGCATGGGCATCTGGGGGGACTAAGGAAACGGCCCGTGCATGGGCCGGATACCGCTTTTTCCAGCGTGAAACGTTTCTGAAAGGCGGTAGAAAGAAAACGTGAAGACGGCCGTACGCGCGGCCATGCTTCGCCTTTTTTTCTTTGCAGCCCGGCTCGAATAGGTGTATAGTATAATAAACTTAGCGCATATCGCTTTTGGTAAGGGAGGCTGCACATGAACGCTTTACATATTAAGGTTCTGAATTTGCTCAAAGAGGACGCGCGCCGCACTGTCGACCAGCTGGCCGTCATGCTGGACACCGACCCGGAGCAAATCAAGCAGGTTGTAAGCGAGCTTGAAGCGGAGAAGGTTATTGTTAAATATGCAACCGTTATTAACTGGAGCAAGGTGGATGAGGAGAAGGTCACCGCGCTGATTGAAGTGCAGATTACCCCAGAACGGGGCCGCGGCTTCGATGCGATCGCCGAGCGCATTTATTTGTATCCGGAAGTAAAGTCTGTTTATTTGATGTCCGGCGCCTACGATTTGCTGGTAGAGGTGGAAGGCAAGAACCTGAAGGAAGTCGCTTCGTTTGTGTCCAACAGGCTGTCGCCTATCGATCGCGTGCTGTCGACCAAAACAAACTTTATTTTGAAAAAATATAAACAAGACGGAATTATCTTTGCCGATCAGGAAGATGATCACCGCATGTTGATTACACCATAACACTAAGGGACGATGGGTAATGATCAATAACGATCTTCAAACGAAAACTAGGAAGAGAGCCTCTATGAAGGAATATTTAACCGAACGGGTTCAGGCGATACCACCTTCCGGCATTCGCCGTTTTTTTGATTTGGTGAGCGGAAGCAAGGATATTATTTCGCTTGGGGTCGGGGAGCCGGATTTTGTGACGCCTTGGCATGTTCGGGACGCGGCCGTACAGTCGCTGGAGAAGGGCCGTACGACTTATACGCCCAATGCCGGGCTTCCTGAGCTTCGCGAGGCGATTGGGGAATATTTGGACCGTGAATTTAAGGTTACCTACGATCCGGCCAGTGAAATTGTAGTCACCATCGGCGGCAGCGAGGCGATTGATTTGGCGCTGCGTGCTCTGATTGAGCAGGGAGACGAGATTTTAATCCCGGAGCCGTGCTATATTTCTTATTCTCCGATCTCGTATATCGGCGGAGGGGTTCCAGTTGGCATCGAGACATTCGCCAAAGATAATTTCAAGCTGACGGCAGCAGCCCTGGAGGCGGTTATCACACCGAAATCCAAGGTGCTGATTTTGTGTTATCCGAGCAATCCGACAGGCGGCATCATGACGTACGAAGAGATGCTTCCAATTGCCGAACTGGTCGAAAAGCATGATTTGATCGTCATTTCGGATGAAATTTATGCCGAGCTGACCTATGGGCAGAAGCATGCTTCCTTTGCGTCCCTGCCGGGAATGAAGGACAGGACGATTTTGGTGAGCGGATTTTCCAAGGCGTTTGCCATGACCGGCTGGAGGATGGGATACATGTGCGGACATCCCGATCTCATCTCAGCCATGCTCAAGATTCACCAGTACACCGTAATGTGCGCACCGGTGATGGGGCAGGTAGCGGCGCTGGAAGCATTAAAGCACGGTATGGAAGAGAAGGACAAAATGGTGGAAGCATATAACATGCGCCGCCGGCTCGTTGTCAAGGGCTTCCGGGAGATCGGTCTGGAATGTCACGAACCGCAGGGTGCGTTCTATGCGTTTCCTTCTATCCAATCGACAGGGCTGACCTCCGAGGAATTTTGCCAGAAGCTGCTGTATGAAGGAAAGGTTGCGGCTGTTCCCGGCCACGTGTTCGGCGGCGGCGGCGAGGGCTTCATTCGTTGTTCGTATGCAACCTCGGTTAATCAATTGACGGAAGCTATCGAACGAATCGGAAAATTTGTGGAAAAAGTAAAAAAATAGTATTTTCCTTTCCGGTAAGCTATCAATCTTTTATTATTTTTGGTATAATCAGGATACGGACAGGGAGATAGAGAGAAGCCGGCTAAAGGAGGGATGGTCTTGGCTGTATTGCAGTACGGTTCAGTGAATTTGCGCAGCGCTCATGTCATTTGTGAAAAACGTGGTCCACTGTATTGGCCGTTCAAGTCAAAGAAGCAATCCCCACCCAGTCTGACTCTCGAAGATGAGATTCATGATTTGCGGAAACGTATGGAAGAAGCGTTTCGCGAACAGAACTCTTTCACCGCAGACCTGGTTATTGATTTAAGCCGATTGTTAGATGAGAAAATCAACGAATATATGAGAACGATGAAAAAAGACTAGCCTGCGGGTACAGCTTCTTAAAACGTCTCGAATAAGCCAAAGGTACAGTTCCTCATGAATGATGAGGGGACTGTACCTTTTTTTGATCGCCGGTTACCGATTAACGGCCCTTGCTCTGACGCTGTATCGGTTATTGGAGAAGGTCAGGGTGGCATCGTAATAGCCGCGCCCGCTGGCTGTGCATTTGTAAGCGCCGGAGCAGCCGCACACATAAAATTTTGTCTTTGGAAAGCCGATATAAATGTTTGACGTTTTTTGGTAAAACTTGTGAGCATGATGTGTGAAGATGGCTAAAACATGGCTTCGGACCGATGCAGGGATGGCGTTGAAAAATTTATCCGTTTCCGCCTGGCTCAGCACATGAGAGGAAGGCACGGTAATTCCCTGCACGCGCAGCGGCCAATGGAAATCGATGATATAGTCGTGTTGATGATCCAGGCCCTTCAGCAAACGGAGGCTTTCCTGGCTGAAGCTGCCGGATGCATTGTCCAGCCATACGTACCTGACTCTCCCCCGTGTGCCGGGGAAATTCATCTCCCCGGTAACCCGGCCTAAATACTGCCGGAATAAGGGGCGGGTTGTTGTTTCCCAATTGCCTATCGAGGCCTTGTAGGGAATGCTCCTGGGACCGAGAATCGAGTCTGCCGCTTGTTTAAAGTCGCTGTACCGCTGTGCGGCGAAATTCCCGTGATTGGCCCCTGCATGCGCATTATCGCCGCCAAAAATAACGAAGCGCTTATTCCCGTTGCTTACGACGCTCGGCAGGATGGATTTCAGGACGGCCAGGCTGTTTCCGTATCCGACATGGCTGTCACCCACTACCCCGAAGCGGATAACTTGGTTAACGGCTGCACGCGCCCGTTTTGCCGGCGGCTTCCAGCCCGGCGTAAGTTTGTTGACGCCGGCCCGCCGAATGAGATTCTTCATCGCTTTCACCCTTGGTTGTCGTTATAAATGGCTGTAGTTCTATTCATATTCAAGTCCGGCTTGTCCCGTAAGGGAGAACATGCATCCGATCACGGAATTAGAACGCGCTGTTCTTTTTTCATTGCATGGGTCTTGTGCGGCCGAAACCATCATTTCAAGCAGCCGATAAAGCTCACTTCGTTCCTTTTCGCACTGCGCGCGCAGTGGCGTAGCATGACGGTGTTTGCTCTGTTCCATTCCGCACCGCGCGCAGCTCCCGGCGCGTGGTGTTTCGCAGCATGACGGAAGTTGGCTTGGCCCTTCCACTCCTTTGTTCAGCCTGATTAGTGGAAGGGAGAGGTCCGCCGGTTGGGTACAGGCTCTAGCTTATGGTATGATAGCAGCATGGAGACTAGACAAGAGGAGAGAACTGCGATGCGCAAGAACGTGAAATGGCTTGGGGCCATCCTGCTGCTGCTGCTGGTGCTGAGCGGCTGTGGAGGCGGCCCGAAAAGTGATGTAACGGTGTTTGTGATGCCTGAGAACGGCATTGTCTCGGATTTGACCGAAAGGCTGCAGCAAACGCTGCAGTCCAGGCTTGGGGAGAGCCCGACGGTGACCGTCAACGGCTCCGTCATTTTTTCCATGGAGAAGCTGGTTGTTGAAATCGCTGCGGGGGGCAACGGCGTGCTGATTTTGCCGGAGGATCAATTGAAGGCGGTTCTGGGGCAAGGCGGGGCTGTTAATCTGGAGGGACTGCTGAAGAAGGAGGACTATCCGGGAGGCGTGCGGGAAGCGGTTATTTCGTCCCAGCAGGGTGTGGAAGAGAGGCAGACGGCGCTGTTTGCCGTCCCGATGACGGAGTCCAAATGGTTTAAAGAGGCCGGCTACAAGGGAAATCCAATGTACGCCTTTATTCCCGCCAATGCGCCGGATATGGACAAGGCCAAGCAAGTGATGGCTGCCATTGCGGAAAAATAACAATTCCCCTATAATCAGCTAGTGAAAAGAAAGCAGTTCGTTTCAATTGTTCGCACTAACAGGTGCCCGGATTTGAAGGCTTGCGCATTCAAACGGCCGGGTGAAAAGGGAAGCCGGTGCAACTCCGGCACGGTCGCGCCACTGTAACACAGAGATGGCCCTCTCAAAGCCACTATCCCGCTGGGCGGATGGGAAGGCGGAGCCATCGCTACGCTGTGAAGTCAGGAGACCTGCCTGTGGTATATGCCATTCATCCTTCGCGGATTGGGGATGGGGCAACGTCGTCGTTTCGTAATCATTTTCGCCGGATCGGGGCTGCCGCATGTGTATGCTGCTCCGCTCTTCTGCTGCTGGAGTATGACGCGCGGAAGGACGAGGGCGTCCGGCGCTTCGTTTGAAAATGATGCGTGCCGCACAGTTGCTGGTCCCCGTCCGTTAAGGACGGGGCTTTTTGCTGTAGTGCAGGCGGCTCCGGATATAGACAGGCTTATTGAAAGGGGAGAGCATAGAATGACCCAAAGAAGGTGGCTCAAGCTGCTGCTGGCTGCAGCATTACTGGCTGCTTCGGGCTGTGGAGCAGGACAGGGCGCGAAGCAAGGAGCGGAATCCGGTGTTCCTTCCGCCCCGGGAGCGGCAGCAGGCGGACAATCGGGCGGGCAGACCGCTGCCGGAGAGAAGAGGACGGTGTACCCGCTGACGGTCAAGGACGCCACGGGAGCGGAGCTGACGTTTACCAAGGCGCCTTCGCGTATTGTTTCGACCTCGCCCGCCGAGACAGAAACACTTTACGCACTCGGGTTAGGGGATGTTATCGTCGGGGTTTCCGATTTTGACGATTTCCCGGCAGAAGCTGGGCTCAAGCCCAAGGTTGGCGGCGTAAGCAAGCCGAATGCGGAGGCGATTCTGGCGGCCGGCAGCGATTTGGTGGTGACGGGCGTCTCATTAAACGACCCGGCTGTAATCAAGCAGCTGCGGGATGAGCTGAAGCTGCCGCTTTTCAAAACCGATGCCAAGACCTACGATGACGTCATCCGGAATGTTCGGCTGCTCGGAACCATAACGGACCGCCAGACTCAAGCCGAGCAGGTAGTCGGTCAAATGGAATCGGTCCGGTCGAAGGTGCTTGAAACAGTCAAGGACATTAAGCCTGAAGAGCGAAAAAGGGTATTTATGGAATTTTCCCCGAATTGGACTGTCGGCAAAGGGACTTTCCTGAACGAGCTGCTGGAGATGTCCGGCGCTGTCAATATTGCCGCAGATGTGAGCGGCTGGGCGCAGATGAATGAGGAGAAGGTCATACAGGATAACCCTGATGTTATTTTGTTTGGGGGCGGACTTGTAGACGACAAAACGAATAAGCCGCTGGAAGAAGCCATTAAGGGCCGCAGCGGATGGAGCGGGATTGAGGCCGTCAAGAACGGCAGACTGTATGCGCTGGACAAAAATATGATGTCCCGGCCCGGTCCGCGCCTCGGACAGGCGCTGCTGGACACAGCCCGCGCGGTATATCCGGAGCGGTTCCAATAGATGAGAAGGAAGCTGCTGCTGTTCGGCGGCGCCGGGCTGCTGATTCTGGCCTGCTCCATGGTAATCAGCTTGTCCATGGGGACAGCGCCTTTGCCGGTCGTTCAAGTATGGCGGGTGCTGCTTCATGAGCTCCCGTTCCTGGGCGGTCTGATTGATGCGGACTGGCCGCAGGCATCGGAACAAATTATTTGGAAGGTCCGCTTTCCGCGTGTGGCTCTGGCGCTTCTCGTCGGTGCGGCTCTATCTATTGCGGGTACAGGCTTTCAGGGTGTACTCCGCAATCCTCTGGCGGACCCGTATACGTTAGGGGTCGCATCGGGGGCTGCCGTCGGGGCGGCAGCGGTCATTTTGTTCGGGCTGCAGCTGGCATGGCTGGGGCCATGGACGATTCCTGCAGCCGCATTTATAACGGCGCTAATCAGCTTATGGCTTGTTTTCCGCCTGGCTGCGATTCAGGGGAAGCTGCAGCTGGAGACCTTGATTTTGTCCGGTGTTGTCGTACAGGCATTTTTGGGCGCAATCGTCTCGTATTTGGTTTCCTTGTCCAGGCAGACGGTGAATGAAGTGATATTTTGGATGATGGGGAGCCTGGCAATGAAAGGGTGGAGCTACACGCTGGTGCTGCTTCCCTATGCCGCCGCCGGGCTGCTTATTTTACTGCGGTACGGCCGTGATTTGAATTTGCTTGCCTTAGGGGAGCGGCAGGCGGCTTATGCGGGCGTAAACGTGGAGCGGACCAAGCTTATTGTGCTCCTCGTTTCTACGCTTGTCACTGCAGGGGCGGTTTCGGTTTCCGGGACGATCGGATTTGTAGGACTCATTATTCCTCATTTCGTCCGGCTTATTATCGGACCGGATTACCGCTTGATTTTGCCGCTGTCGGCGTTGTTCGGAGGAATTTATTTGTTGTGGGCGGATACGCTGGCACGCATGCTGCTGAGTCCCACGGACATTCCTCTGGGCGTTATCACGGCCTTTCTCGGCGCGCCGTTTTTTGCCTATTTGCTGTACCAGCGCAAGAAACGGCTTGCAGCATAATTATGTGAATTCCCAGCGGAATAAGGGATTATAGCTGGTTATAGCCGTGACTGTAATTGATTTTACTGGGCGGGCGTGAGGATGTGAAGCAGCGGAAGCAAGTAACATAGGCTTCAAATTAATGCGGAGGCGGAGGTTGCCGGACCATGATTCAAGTATCCGAAGCGGGCTACTCTATCCGGGGCCGGACTATTTTGTCACGTGTCTCATTTGAAGTGGCGCAAGGGGAAATGGTGGGTATCATTGGGCCGAACGGCAGCGGCAAGTCCACTCTGCTCCGTCTGCTGGCCGGCATAGAGCGGCCGCATGAAGGCAGTGTGAAGCTGGAAGGCAGGCAAAGCCGGGAGTATCCGCGGAAGGAGCTGGCCCGCTGGCTTGCCGTGCTGCAGCAGGATGCGCTGCCGGATGTGGCTTTCTCGGTACGTGAGGTGGTCGAGATGGGCCGATATCCGTTCCAAAATTGGCTTGGCCGGGAAGAGGCGGACTCGGCTTTGCAGGTGGAGCGCATTTTACAGCGGCTTCAACTGTCCGAAATCGCTGAACGGACGGTAGATCGGTTAAGCGGCGGAGAACGGCAGCGCGTGGCGCTGGCCAAGGTGATGGCCCAGCAGCCCCGGCTGCTGCTGCTGGATGAGCCGACCACGTATTTGGATATCGGCTACCAGCTTCAATTCATGGACCACGTGAGACAGTGGCAGCGGGAAGAAGGCTTGACCGCCGTTGCTGTGCTGCACGATCTGAACCTGGCGGCCATGTACTGCGATCGGCTGCTTGTGCTGCATCAGGGCCGTATTGCGGATGCGGGCTTGCCCGCAGATGTGCTGCAAAGCGGGCGGATTGAGCAGGTGTACGGAACCTTGCCGCTTGTAGTGCCCCATCCCGAGAATGGAGCGCCGCAGCTTCTGCTTCGGCCGGGGCTTCCGGCGGATAAGCCGGAGGGGTAAACCTTGTCCGCTGATATCCTGTGGCTGCGATGCTTCACTCGTGCGCGGTGCGAAGGGAACGGGACTCCCGTGAAGCCAGTCCGCATGTGGTCGACCGACCGCTGTCATGCAGCGAAGCACTGCGCGCTGTGCGCGGTGCGGACCGGCCGGCTGAGCTTGCACCATGGAGCAGGAATGCAATGTAAAATACATCATTTGAATATCATGCTAGTGGGGGAATGAGAATGAACAGTCAATTGCAGCAATGGGTCGAGCAAATTAAACCGTTGGATGAGGCGGCGCAGGTACGGGCGCAGGCTCATCTGGATCAGCTGACCAAGCCGCCGGGGAGCCTTGGGCAGCTCGAGCGTCTGGCCGTACAGCTGGCGGGAATCACGGGGGAAACGATTCCGGATTTGGGCCGCAAAGCAATTATTGTCATGGCGGGAGACCATGGGGTATGCGAGGAGGGCGTTAGCGCTTTTCCGGCAGAGGTAACGGGCCAGATGGTGCTTAACTTCCTTCATGGGGGGGCGGCTGTCAACGTGCTGGCGCGTCACGCCGGAGCGGACGTCGTCTGTGTGGATATCGGCGTTCGAGGCGATTTGGAGCATCCGGGGCTTGTGTCCCGCAAGGTGAAGCATGGCACCGCCAATATTGCCAAGGGGCCGGCCATGACAACAGATGAGGCGATTGAAGCGATTTGCGCCGGCTTCGAGCTTGTACAGCAAATGGCATCCGAAGGCTGCCGCGTATTTGCTACCGGGGAAATGGGCATTGGCAATACGACGCCAAGCAGCGCCCTGCTGGCGGTTTTGACCGGTACAGAGGTGGCCGGCACTGTTGGACGCGGTACAGGGATTACGGATTCGGTATTGCTGCATAAGCAGGAGGTCATCCGCCGGGCCATCGAGACGAACCGTCCGAACCCGGAGGATGCGCTCGATGTGCTGGCCAAGCTTGGCGGGCTTGAGATCGCCGGTTTGACAGGCGTTATTCTGGGCGCTGCGGCCAGCCGCTGCCCGATTATTATCGACGGCTTCATCTCGACAGCAGCGATGCTGGTAGCTGCACGTCTGGCCCCGGCGTGTGTGCCGTATGCGATTGCCTCCCACCTGTCTATGGAGCCGGGACACCGGAGGCTGATGGACGCCATCGGGCTGACTCCTGTGCTGCATATGGACATGCGGCTGGGCGAGGGGACAGGCGCGGCTCTGCTGCTGCCCGTTCTTGATGCGGCGCTGAAAATTATGCGTGAAATGGCTACCTTTGCCAGCGCAGGGGTATCCCGATCGGAGGAAGCGTAGCATGCGGAGACAGCCGGAGACGGGAGCGGAGCGGGCGGCGCTGGAAATGAAGTCCGGGCTTGAGCAGGCGGGTTCCCCGGCTAAGCGGGTTTTGGTTACAGGCGGGGCCCGCAGCGGCAAAAGCAGCTTCGCCGAGCGCTACGCGGCTTCATTAAGCAGCGATGGGACGGGAATTTATATCGCTACGCTGCAGCCATACGATGAAGAGATGCGAGAGCGGACGCGGCTGCATCAGCTGCGACGAGAGCAGGCGGCGATGGCCTGGAGGACGATTGAGGAGCCCTTGCAGGCTGCTGCGCTGCTCGACCGACTGGCGGCCTCCCGTGCCCCTGCCGTATTACTGGACTGTCTGACCCTGTGGCTGACCAACTGGCTGCTTCAGGTGGAGCACTCGCCGGACAGAGAGACTGTGCTGCAGGCGGAAATAGACCGTCTGGCGTCAGCGGCTGCCGCGTATCCGGGGCCGATCGTGCTGGTGACCAACGAAGTGGGTGACGGGCTTGTGCCGGAATACCCCCTTGGACGCCTGTTCCGGGATTGGGCCGGATGGTTGAATCAGCGTGTGGCCGGACAGTGCGACGAAGTGTTTCTGGTAACAGCCGGAATTCCCGTCGAGCTGAAAAAGCTTGCTTTCACCTTCGAGCAGCGATAGAAGCTGCCTGGGCAAACGAGGTTACTTTTGTAAAATGAATTTTAGTGCAGTGATGAAGAACATCCGGTTCTTGCAGCCGGGCGAAAATGCTCCTGGCCGGTGCAGATTGTGATTGACCGTTTGTCAAGCAGGGCAAGGCTTTGCTGCTGAACATGAGGCTCAGGATGTCAGAGGAGGCGGCAAAATAACGTGTTGTTGTACTCATTGCCCGAAATGCTGCTGATGGTTGCAGCAGCGATTGTGGTGGACTGGATTGCGGGGGACCCGCGCTGGCTGCCGCATCCCGTCGTCTGGATAGGCAAATGGATTAGCCGGTGTGAAGGCTGGCTGCGAAAGGACCGGGCTTCAGCAGGGCATCCAAGCCTCCGCCCGGACAGGCCTGCATTTCGGACGCAGCCGGGGCCAGCCCGTGCCGATGTCCAGCGCAGGGAACGAATGCGAGGGCTGGCGCTGGCGCTGTCCACCGTGCTCTTGTCCGGCCTCCTGATGCTGGGGGCTGTGCTTGCCGCGCAGGCGATACATCCCTGGCTCGGATATGCGGTTAACGTTTGGTTTATTTCAACGACCATCGCGGTAAAGGGGCTGGGGCAGGCGGCGATGCTGGTTTACCGGCCGCTGCAGGAAGGCCGTCTTGAGGAAGCCCAGGAGAAGGTGGGCTGGATTGTCGGCCGGGATACCGCCGGATTAAACGAGCGTGAGGTCAGCCGGGCAGCGATAGAAACCGTAGCGGAAAATATAGTCGATGCCGTCGTGTCTCCTTTGTTTTTCGCCATTCTGGGCGGGGCACCGCTGGCGATGCTGTACCGGGCTGCCAATACATTGGATTCGATGGTCGGTTATAAAAATGAGAACTATATGCATTTTGGCTGGGCTTCGGCCCGTCTTGATGATGTTTTAAATTATATTCCCGCCCGGATTACAGGCGGGCTCGTCGTGCTGCATGCCCTGTTCCGGCCCGGGCTTGATGCGGCCAGGTCGCTTCACGCTGTGCTGCGGTTTGCCGCGCTTCATCCAAGTCCGAACAGCGGCATACCTGAATCGGCGGTGGCAGGCGCCATCGGGATTGAGCTGGGCGGCGTGAACCGTTACGGCAATGTCGTCAGTGACCGGGCCCGAATGGGCTGGCCGCTGCGTCCGCTGGATAAGGAAGATATTCGCCGGACGGTGGGCATCTGCACTGGTGTGAGCATCTGGATTGCGGGAGGATGTGGATTCGCATGGCTGCTGCTTCAATAAACAACGACGAAAAACGCGATCAACCGGGAGAACAGGCGGCAGGCGGTGAGCAGCAGGCCGGGGACGTTCAGTCGCAGCCGAATGCTCCAAAGGCAGGGCATCACGACGGCGATGTGCCCGCCAGCTCGCTTAAGCTGTGGCTTGCCGCGATGGGCGGGGCGTTCAAATTTTTGACCCGGCTCCCCTGGCCTTTTCCAGCGCCTTATTCGGAGCAGGCGTTTCGCCGCAGTGTCGTATTTTACCCGTTGGTCGGCCTGGCAATCGGCCTGCTGCTGGCGGCTTGCAGCTATGCCGGCTCCCGGCTGCTGCCTCCCCTTCCCGCTGCCGTATTGCTCGCGGGCTTATGGACGGCGCTTAGCGGAGCGCTCCATCTGGACGGGCTGATGGATACGGCGGACGGGCTGTTCAGCCACCGCAGCCGGGAGCGCAGGCTCGAAATTATGAAGGACAGCCGTGTTGGAGCGATGGGCGTAATCACGTGTGTGTTTATGGTGTTGTGGAAAATCTCGCTGCTGTCCGCCCTGCTCCCGGCAAGCCCCTCCGCTGCTGTGGCGCTGGCGCTGATCCCCTTATGGAGCCGCTGCTTCATGGTATGGGCGATTACAGGCTGGCCGTATGCACGGGCTGAAGGCGGACTCGGGGGGCTGCTTGCCGGTATACCGCTCCGTTATGCCGCCGCAGCGACGGTGCTTGCCGCTGTCTTGAGCGCAGCACTTCTCTGGCCCCTGGGCTTTGCTGCGGACCCGGGCGGGGGGCTGCACGATCTGCGATCGGAAGCCGCAGGGACTGCGGCATTGGTTTTATTCCTGGGCTTGCCCGCTGTTGGCGCATTGTGCGCGATCGGTACCGCCGCCGTTATTGCCCGCAAGCTGGGCGGACAAACGGGAGATACCTACGGGGCCATTAACGAGCTTGTAGAGGCTGTGCTGCTGGCAGTCGTGCTCTGCTGGACGCAGGCCTGGAGCATCTAACGCTTCAATCAGGCAACGGAAGCGGATGAACGCGCTAGTAGAAGTGAACGCTGCGTGAAGCCCGCATAATCAGGATGAAAAGAAATGGTGTTTGAGGTTTATTTTGAGATAAGAAGGGGAGGCTGCCGATGCTGGAGCAATACGGACACGGCGGAGATTTGCTGACAGCCGAAGGGCTGTACGGGCGGCCGCAGAACGGATTTTTGGATTATAGCTCCAATATGAACCCGCTGGGGCCGCCTCCGGCCCTTGAGAAGATTTTGCGGGAAGCGGGGCCTTTATTGGTCCGTTATCCCGATCCGGCGGTAAGGGAGCTGCGGGCTGCGCTGGCGCAGGCGTACGGGCTGCCGGTGGAATCCATTCTGGTCGGCAACGGAGCCGCTGAGCTAATCGATTTGGCGGTGCGGGTTATTGCGCCGAGGAAGGCGGCGATTGCCCGCCCGTCGTTCTCAGAGTATGAAGAAGCGGCGCTTAAGGCGGGAGCACGGATTATTGATGTTCCGCTTCGCGAGGAAGACGGATTTGAGCTTCAGGCCGAGGCGGCGGAGGCGGCGCTGCGGGAAGCGGAGCTGCTGTTCCTGGGGCACCCGAACAACCCGACGGGGCGGGCGCTGGACCCGGATTTGATTCGCGGGCTGCTGCGTCGTTATCCGAACCGTTCCGTCTTCATTGATGAGGCGTTTCTCGATTTTTACCCGAACGAAGAACAATTAACACTGCTGCGCGAGGCGGCGCAGCAGCCGCGCCTGATGGTCATCCGCTCGATGACGAAATTTTATGCCATTCCGGGCCTGCGGCTCGGATTTATTGTCGGTCATCCGGAGCAAATCGCCAGGCTGCGGGCGCAGCAGGTGCCGTGGAGCGTCAATACGCTGGCTCAGCTTGTCGGTACGGCCGTGCTGCGGGAGCATGAATACGCCCGCCGTACCCGGCTGTGGCTTCAGGAAGAACGCCCGTGGCTGGTCGGCCGTCTGGAGCGTCTGGGACTGGCTGTTGCGCCGGGTCAGGTCAATTTCGTTCTGGTGAAGCTGCCCTTCGGCAGTGTAAAGACGCTCCAGCGCGAAATGGGCCAGCGCGGCATTTTGATTCGGGACGCTTCCTTATTTCCGGGCTTGAATGAATCCTGGTTCCGGCTGGCGATCCGGCTGCGTGAAGATAATGAGCGAATGCTGGCTGAGCTGGAGGCTGCGCTGAGGGCTTTAAATGTGGAGATGCAGGCGGCGGCAGCCTCGCAGACGGACAGGGCGGAAACAGGGCTGGGGTTTGCCGGCAGCACGGACGATCCAGCACCTGCCGCAAACGCACTGCAGACCGGTACGGTTCATCAATCTCCGGCTGCAGCGGAAACGAAGAACGACTTGTCCGGGCGCATAGCTGCCGAAGAGATGAACGGGGTTAGAGAAGCATCACCGGCAAAACCCGTTCCGGCCCGTACGATTATGGTGCAGGGCACTTCCTCGGATGCCGGCAAAAGCATTTTGACGACGGCGTTATGCCGTATTTTGAAGCAGGATGGCTGGCGGGTTGCGCCGTTTAAGTCTCAAAATATGTCGCTTAATTCTTATGTAACCCCGGATGGCAAAGAAATCGGGCGCGCGCAGGGGATGCAGGCGGATGCTTGCGGGATTGCGGCGACGACGGACATGAATCCGATTCTTCTTAAGCCGAAGAAGGACATGGTGTCCCAGGTCGTGGTCCACGGCAAGCCGCTGCAGGATTACGATGCCCGATCCTATCGGGAGAAGTATTTGCCTGAGGCCGGTCGGATTGTACAGGAGGCGCTTGCACGGCTGCGCGGAAGCTGTGATGTTGTTGTTCTGGAGGGAGCGGGGAGCCCGGCGGAAATTAATTTGAAGGACCGCGATATCGTGAACATGCGAGCGGCTTCCTGGGCGGAGGCTCCGGTAATTTTGGTTGCGGATATTGACCGGGGCGGAGTGTTCGCTTCGCTGGTGGGCACGATGGACATCTTGAATCCTGATGAGCGGGCCAGGGTAAAAGGGTTTGTCATTAATAAATTCCGAGGGGATGTCACATTGCTGAAGCCGGGGCTGGACTGGCTGGAAAACCGGACGGGCGTGCCGGTGCTCGGCGTAATTCCGCACCTGCCGAATCTCGGCCTGGAGGATGAGGATTCCGCTTCGCTGGATGCCAAGCAGGGAGCCGGTTCGGCCGCAGATGCAGGCTTCCGTTCGGACGGCGCTTCGGCGGTGCTGGATATTGCGGTGCTGCGTTTGCCGCGCTTATCGAATTTTACCGATTTTGACCCGCTGCCGGAGGAGCCGGATGTCCGTATGCGGTACATTACGAGCCCGGAGCAGTGGGGAACGCCGGATGCGGTGATTTTGCCGGGGAGTAAAAATACGGTCGAGGACCTGCTGTACCTCCGTGAATCGGGCCTGGAGGCGCTGCTGCAGCAGCATGTGCGCGAGGGCGGCGCTGCGGTCGGGATCTGTGCAGGCTATCAGATGATGGGAGCACGCCTGCTGGACCCCGAGCGCTGCGAATCGGACCGGACTGAGACGGAAGGGCTGGGGTGGCTGCCGGCGGAGACGGAATTTTATGCGGACAAGCGGACGGAACGGGTTCAGGGGACTGTAAATGTTGCGCTCCTGGGCTGGTCCGGGGATGTTCCGCAGAATGCCGGGCTTGCTTCAGGCCTATGTGAGGTGCAGGTGGAAGGCTATGAAATCCATATGGGCCGGACACGGTTTACAGGCGAGGTCCGGCAGCCGTTCCTAATCCGCGACACCCGGCTTGGGCCGCAAGCGGGCAAAGCCGCCGTTGACGGCAGAGATCCTGCAGGACCACCGGATAGTCAGGCAGGCGTGGGCCAATCCTTGGGACGGGACTACCAGGAGAGTTCCTTCGGGACAAGGCAGCAGGGGGATACAAGCGGGGGACCCGATGAAACGGGCGGCAGGACCTCTCATGGCCCGGCTTCTATGGCAAGCACCGGGAGCTCGGACGCACAAGGTCCGTTCCATGCCGATGGCGCGTCAAGCAGGGATGGTTTGGTGTGGGGGACGTATATTCACGGTATTCTTCACAACGATGTGTTCCGCCGGGCCTGGCTGAATCGGCTGCGACGCTGCAAGGGCTGGGCGCCGCTTCAGGAGGTGCAGCCGTTCGGGCTGCGCCGGGAGCAGGCGTTCGACCGGCTGGCGGATCATGTGCGGAGTCATTTGGCGATGGAACGGATTTATGAGATGATAGGAATAACGCATCAATTGTAGCGGCAATGCAGCAGCAAGAAGAGGGCTCCACTGACAAGCCTGCTCCCGCTATGATGAATATGACGGCCTGGCATATAGAAGCTCGGAAGGCCAAACAAAAATAGGATCAGCGGTTCAAACGGGGAGGAAGCGATATGAAAATCTATACCCGCACCGGCGATGCCGGTCAAACCGGCGTCATTGGGGGACGCGTCGATAAGGACGATATCCGTGTGGAGGCATACGGCACGACAGATGAGCTGAAGGGCTTTGTAGGTCAGGCGATTTGCCTGGCCGGAGCGGAGGAGCGGTTTGCCGATATGGCGGCGGAATTGCTGGAAATCCAGCATGAGCTTTTCGACTGCGGCTCGGATCTGGCTTTGCTTCGCCAGGACTTGCGTCCGTATAAGGTTCAGGCCGAGATGGTCGAGCATCTGGAGCAGCTGATTGACAAGTATGACGAGGAAACACCCGACATTACAAAATTTATTTTGCCCGGCGGCACGCTGCTTGCTTCCACGCTGCACGTGTGCCGGACTGTCTGCCGGCGGGCTGAACGGCGTATCGTAACGCTGGGCCGCGAGCAGGAATATAACCGGGAAGTGCTGAAATACATCAACCGGCTCTCCGACCTGTTCTTCATGATGGCGCGGGCGGCAAATCACCGTGCGGGCGTGCCGGACGTGGAATATGTCCGGAGTGCCGAGGTGTTCCGGAGAAAACGATGAAGCCGAATGCCGATGTAACAACAGACCGCACGGCCTACTACGAGCCGCTTGTGTACAAGGTTCCCGCCGAGGACGACGGGGTCCTGCTGCGTACCATTATTCAGCGGCGGCTCGGTGTATCCCGTAAGCTGCTGTCGCGCCTGAAGCTGACGGAGCGGGGCATTATGCTGAACGGGGCTCGTGTTTATATTAATGTCCAGGTGAGCCAGGGCGATACCGTCGAGCTGCGGATGGAGCGCGAGCAGTCGGAGGATATTTTGCCGCAGCCGATGGAGTTGCATATTTTGTATGAGGATGAGCATTTGCTGGTGCTCGCCAAGCCGTCCGGAATCATAGTGCACCCGACGCACGGGCACTATACAGGAACCATTGCCAACGGCGTTGTCCATCACTGGCTGGAGCGGGGCGAAGAGGTCCGTTTTCGTCCGATTCATCGTCTGGATCAGGAAACCTCCGGCGTACTGGCGATTGCAAAAACGGCCTATGTTCATCAGAACATCTCCGAGCAAATGCAGCAGGGGCTGGTGGAAAAAGAATACGCCGCCTTCGTATACGGCGTGCTTTCCGCAGATGCGGGAACCGTAAATGCGCCGATTGACCGCAACCCGGCGTCGCCGCACGAGCGTATTGTAATGCCGGAGGGGGAAGGCTACCCGTCGGTGACCCACTACCGGGTGCTGAGGCGCTATGCGCATGCCACTCTGGTTGCTCTGAGGCTGGAAACGGGACGGACCCATCAAATCCGGGTGCATATGAAGCATCTCGGTCATCCGTTAATCGGCGATAAACTGTATGTACCCGCGCAGCAGCCGGTGCCGCCCGAATGGGAGGCGCTGGACAAGCTGGCGGATCGGCATGCGCTTCACGCGGTACGGCTTGCTTTTGCCCATCCGATGACGAAGGAATACATGAGCTTCACCGCTCCGCTGCCGGAGGATTTGGCCCGGCTGGAGCAGCGGCTTGAAGCCGGTTCCTGTACTTGATTGTACTACCGCCGCCATATTCAAGTGTGCGACACACAAAGCCTTGCGGGATAAGGCCGCGCAGGGGAAACGATTGTGGCTGCCTTTACAGGCGATTTGACGATGAAACAGGTCTGCAAGGAACAAATCCGGCCGAAGCTGCGGATAAGTCCTATTCAGCCGGAAGCTATGCTATTACGCGGCACGGTTTAAACGTCTGAAGAAGCAGAAAAGCGGCTAAGCCAGTGCTTTTTATATGATTCGCTCTGCTGTCGTTATACGCCACTGGCAGCACGCACCGAAAGCTGTAACAACGCCGCCGCCGAAGCTGGCGAAGGCTTTAAACTTTTTGAGACAGGGTGAGATTGTTATGAAATTAACTGTACTGCATTACCCCAAATGCGGCACCTGCCGCAAAGCAGTCAAATGGCTGAAGGAAAAAGGCTACGAGCTGGAGCTGGTTGACTTGTTCGAGGCGGCCCCGTCCCCGCTCGTGCTGGCGGATTTGCTGCAAAAAAGCGGATTGGATATTAAAAAGTTTTTCAACACGTCCGGCGAGGTATATAAGGAAATGAACTTAAAGGACAAGCTTCCGCAGATGAGCGTTCAGGATCAGATCGATCTGCTGTCCTCCAACGGCCGTTTGGTGAAGCGTCCAATCGTGACGGACGGGACGCAGGTGACGGTCGGCTTTAAGGAAGAGGAATTTACTTCGGTCTGGAGCGGCCAATAAGGACAGAAGGCAAGAGACAGGTTCATTATTCGAATTGGACAAGCACCGGACAAGCATCAAGAAGCGGATGTTGTGGCGCTGCTGCCGGCCCGGAGCTTTTGAATATTTATTAGGTCTGAAGCCGAAGGACACGGCGGGAATGAAACCTGCTGTTCGGATACAGCGTAGAAGAAGCGAAGAAGAAACGGGGGGATACGCCATGAAGGCGAAAAAGAAAAATGCATGGTGGGCCGTCGGGGCGGCACTCGTTTTTTTGCTGTCGAAGGCGAAGGTCATTCTGCCCCTGCTGAAGCTCGGCAAATTCGGCGGTGTGCTCATCAGCATGGCGATCTCGGTGTGGGCCTACACGATTATTGCCCCATGGCAGATGGCGGTCGGCATCGTGGTCATGCTTCTGATTCATGAGCTGGGGCACGTGATCGCCGCCAGAATGAAGGGCCTGCCTGCTTCAGCGCCTATTTTTATCCCGTTTCTCGGCGCGCTGATTAATATGAAGCGTCATCCGAAGGATGCGCTGACAGAGGCTTTTGTCGCCATCGGCGGTCCGGTGCTGGGCTCCGCAGGAGCGCTTCTGGCTATCGTGATCGGGTGGTACGGGAATATTCCGGTGCTCATCGTTATCGGAAATCTGGGGATTTTCCTCAATTTGATTAACCTGCTGCCGGTTCATCCCCTGGACGGGGGCCGGATTGTGACCGCTGTGACTCGCTGGCTCTGGCTGGTTGGTCTTGTGGGCGGCTTGGCGGTTATCATTTATTTGCGGAGCATTATCTTTTTCATTATTTGGGCGATGTTCGCCTGGGATTTGTACAACAAATATGTGCGCGGGCGGCGGAACGGCAAGCCGTACAAGCTGGCCGATCAGGTGGAGCTTCCGATCGAGGAGCTGCTGCAGCAGGGCATGATTATTCCGGGCGAGGAGCATAAGCGGGAGCTGCCGTTTACGACCTATACCACAATCGAGGACAACCTGCAGCATGTGGAGCTGCGCTGGGAAGGACTCGGCCTGCACGCCAAAAAATCACTGCAATTCCAGTCCATCGTGCGAAAAGCGCAGGTGACAGCAGTACGCAGGCTGCCGCAGGACAATCCGACGCATATTGTCGTGCATTATGAGCTTGAACTGGAGCTGTACGAGAACGACCGGTACTTTGACGTTCCTACGTGGGCGCGCTGGGTGTACGGGACAGCCTACTTCGGCTTGGCGGTCTTGCTGGTGTACGTGATGCTGGGCCTTCGCCCGCTTGTAAGCAGCTTAATCGGCCAGATGTAGGTGCTATCAGCCTTTTTATCGTTCCGGCAGCCTTTAGGGCTGTAGCTGGCGCTGTAGCAGTAGCAGGCGCTGCATTACAGTTCAGGAAATACGATGAACGCGGTAAAATTGAATTTTCACGGCAAAAGAGGGAAGCAAGCATGTTCATCAGTGGTTCACAGCGCTTAGGCCGGCTAGGCTCGGCAATATTTGCGGAAGTGGGGGCATGGAAAAATGAAGCCGCCGCTCGCGGTCTTGAGGTCATTGATCTTGGCATCGGAAGTCCGGATCGGCCGCCCTCGGCGCGGGTTATGGCCGCTCTGGCGCAAGCCGTACAGCGGCCGGATGTGTACGGCTATCCGTCCTCCGAAGGAAGTCAGGCATTCCGTGAGACGGTGGCGCGCTGGTTTACGCACCGGTTCGGCGTCGCGCTCGACCCGGCGGAGGAAATCGTTGCGCTTATGGGCTCTCAGGACGGCCTGTCACATCTGGCACTGTCGATTACCGATCCCGGCGATCTGGCGCTGGTGCCGGACCCGGGCTACCCCATTTACGCCGCCAGCCTGGAGCTGGCAGGAGTGCAGCCTTATTTTATGCCGCTGACAGAGCCGAACGGCTTCCTGCCGAGGCTTGACGAAATTCCGCAGGAGGTGGCGGACCAGGCCAAGTTCATCCTGCTGAATTATCCCAGTAATCCGCTGGCTGCGGTGGCGGAGCGGGAATTTTTCGAGCGGCTGGTAGCCTTTGCCCGGAAGCACCGGCTGCTAATTGTGCATGATATGGCCTATTCGGAAATGGCCTTTGACGGGTTCCGTCCGATTAGCATTTTTGAGATTGAGGGCGCGAAGGATATCGCCGTGGAATTCCACTCCTTATCCAAAAGCTTCAACATGGCGGGCTGCCGAATTGCATTTATGGTCGGGCAGAAGGACGCGGTGAAGGCGCTTCGCGTTCTGAAATCGAACATTGATTACGGCGTGTTTAACGCAGTGCAGGAGGCCGGGATTGCTGCATTGGAGGAAGATATGGAGCAGCCTGTTCAGGTGGGCTCCTTATATGAACGGCGCAGGGATGTCATGATTGCCGCGCTTGCGGAGGCCGGATGGAATGTTCCGAAGCCTAAAGCGACGATGTTTCTGTGGGCCAGGGTGCCTTCCGGCTGGACCTCCCGGCAAATTTCCCGGGAAATGCTCATGCAAGCGGGCGTTGTGGTCATTCCGGGCGATGCGTTCGGACCAAGCGGAGAAGGGTACGTACGGATCGCGCTGGTGCAGGAGGAAGAGAAGCTTGTAGAGGCGGCGCAGCGTATCGGCCGGTTTTTCCGTGACAACGGGATTGGATAGAGGGCGCTTCTCTTGCCGGCGATGCTTCGCTGCATGACTGTGATTGTCGGCCATATGCCGGGGCTGGGAATAGCTTGCGCTGCAAAGCGCACGGCGCGGGGGTTCTAAGTGCGGTGAAGCTTGAGCGAACGCCTGACGGTCTGAAACACGCGTCAGGCGTGTCCTGGCGGTTTTTCCCACATGGAGATGCTCGGCTCTGGGGCGGCCGCATTCAGGAAAAAGCTTAGTTGGGCGTGCCTCAAGGCACTTCCAGCCAAGCTTTTTTTAGATGCTGCATTCCCTTTTAGATGCTGCATTCCCCCAATATTCGCTGCTGCGAGCGGACGTCCCGCATTTTCCAGGGCATGCCGGGCAGACCTGCCCCCAAGCTTCCCGTTTAATCACCACTTGGTACGAGACCCGGTAGGCACGTAATCAGACCTTTCGGTTTGAAAAAGATAATAAGTGCGATTAAATCCCTCTTTTTAGCCAGGCACCAATCAGTCCGACATAAAGGGAAAAAGTGAGCAGCTCTGGCTGTCTCCGTCAAGGCAGGAAAAATGGAGCTGCGTGTCGAAGTTTAATCTGAGTCCTCATTGTATTGGATATCAATCAGGACCGAGGCTTGGCTGCCAAAACCGTGCGGTTGCGGGTGGCGGCTCTATTTTTTCATGGAGATAAAGGAGATTTGACGTTGAAGGAACTAAAAGAGTACCCGGATGGAACGAAGCCGCATTTGATGATTATTGACAGCTTTGCGCTGTTGTTTCGCGGATTTTATGCGCTGGCTCTGACCGGCAATTATATGCGCACATCCCAAGGCTTGTATACGAACGGGATGTATCAATTTACCCGGTACATGCTGGACGCGATTAAGAAATTCGGTCCGACTCACGTGGTGTGTGCGTTTGATATGGGGAAGTCGACATTCCGTAACGAGCTGTATCCGGAATATAAGGCGCAGCGGGGGGAGCCGCCGGTGGAGCTGATTCCCCAATTCGACAAGCTGTGGGAGCTGGTGGACGCGTTCGATATTCCTTGTGTCGGTACGGTCGGCTACGAAGCAGACGATATGATCGGCTCCTTGGCGAAATCGTATTCCGCTCAAGGGGTGCAGGTGAGCATATTAACCGGGGACGGCGATTCCCTGCAGCTGATTGACGAGAATACGCAGGTTATTTTGTTCAAAAAAGGGTTCGGCAATTATGAAGTCGTCACCACGGAAAACTTGTACGAGCTCAAGGGCGTGCAGCATCCTTATCAAATTATTGAGATGAAGGGCCTGATGGGCGACACAAGCGACAACATTCCGGGCTGTCCGAGTGTAGGCCCGAAGACGGCGTTGAAGCTCATCGCGGAATTCGACTCGATTGAGCAGCTGTTTGCGTCGATTGATCAGGTAAAGGGCAAGCTCAAGGAGCGGCTGCTGGAAAATAAGGATCTGATTATGCTGTCGCGGGACCTGGCGACGATTCGCACCGATGTGCCGTTTGAATGCACACTGGACCGCTGTGCGTACGGCACGTGGGATCAGGCCAAGCTGATTGCCAAGCTGGAGGAGTTCGAGTTCCGTTCCTTCGTGCGGACGTTCTCGGCCAGCGCAGGGTAAGCAATAGCCAGGCGGTAAGGCGGCGAACGGTCTTTGACACCGGGAGCGGCGGCTCGAATCCGCCTTCCCTGTTTATCCTGGCTTGGGAGCAGGAAGGCGCTTGCCCGGGCGCAGCTCCCAGCGCGCGGTGCTTCGCTGCATGACGGCGGTCGGTCGGCCATCTGGAGAAGGGATGCGCTGCAGTTTTCCAATGGAGGCTGCGGCGGGTGTTGGACTGGGGGAGCAGACTGCTCCGGCCAAAACAAAAAAGCAGAGGCTGCTTATTACAGCGCCTTTGCTTTTTTTGATACGGCTTAAGAAATACCGGACGAAATTCCCGCGAAAAAGACGACAGCTTTGGCCGGGCTTACCTGCCGGAAGACGATTTCCGCACGATGAGCTCGGAAGGAAGCACAAGTCTCCGGCTTGCCGCCGGCGCCGTCCCTTCCAGCCGCTCGATAAGCAGCTGCATCGCCATAAAGCCCATGTCATATGCAGGCTGTGCTGCGACCGTCAGGAACGGATTGTAGTCCGGAATCGGCTCCGGATCGTCGAAGCAGACCACGGCCATATCCTCCGGCACGCGGATACGGAGCTGGCGCAGGGCGCGAATCGTATTCACGCCGATAAAATTGTTCGCAGCCAGTACAGCGGTTGGACGCTCGTCCGGTGCAAGCGACATCAGCCGCGAAACAATATCCTCCAGATTGTCCTGCCTGAAATGAGTTTCCCAAATAAGCTGCGGCTGGCCGGGGATGCCATGCAGCTTCAATGCCTGCTCGAAAGCCTCCAGCCGCTCCCGGGCGTTGGAGACGGAGGAAGGGCCGTTAATCAGCGTAATGGTACGGTGGCCCTGCTTCACCAGATGCTCCACCAGCTGAAAAATGGTGTTCCGGTTATCTCCTTGAACAACGTCGGTGTCTATGCCGTCAAGCGTGCGATCCACCAGCACAAACGGGATTTTGCGCTTGGCCAGCTTGCGGACGTTGAGCAGGGAACGATCCTGCGCAGGAATGACGATCACGCCGTCGACTCCGGTGGACAGCAGCAGATCAATGTATTTCGATTCTTTTTCAATCGTTTCGTCCGAATTGCCCAGCAGCAGCTGGTACCCGGATTGCATGGCTTTATCTTCCGCGCCGCGGGTCATGTTCGTAAAGAACGGATTTGAAATGTCCGGGACAATAATAGAAACCAGCTTTGTTTCCTTGGAAATCAGGCTGCGGGCTTGTTTATTCGGGATATAATCCAGCTCTCGAATGGCCTCCTCGACACGTTTGCGGGTCGTCTCGCTAATACGGGGAGAGTTGTTCATCACCCTGGAGACGGTCATCGGGGAGACGCCTGCTTGTTTGGCGACATCGTAAATGGTAACCATCGCTTCAATCCTCTCCGTTAAAAAGCTTTGAATAAAAAATTGGGTATTGACGGCGGCATGACGGGTTGATATGTTTATGTTATCGGTAACATAATCATAACATAAATCATTTCTTGCATGACATCTGATGAATTGAAATAAGAATGGAGTTGACTTCACCAGCATGAAAACCCGTAAGCTTGGCCGAACTGGACTTGATGTTTCCATTTTGAGCTTCGGGGCATCGTCGCTCGGCGGCGTGTTCCACGAGGTGGATGAAGCGGAGGCGATCCGCACGGTCCACGAAGCGGTTGATCTTGGAATGAATTTTATCGATGTTTCCCCGTACTATGGCTTGACTAAATCCGAAGCCGTATTGGGCAAGGCGATTGCCGGGCTGCGGCGGGATCAGTTTTATTTATCCACCAAGGCCGGGCGTTATGGGGCCGATGCGTTTGATTTTTCCGCAAAGCGCATTACCGCCAGCATTGACGAGAGCCTGCGCCGTCTGAATACGGACTATGTCGACATCTTGTATCTACATGATATTGAATTCGGCTCGCTGCGGCAAGTTGTGGAGGAGAGCATTCCCGCGATTAACCGTCTGAAAGAGCAAGGGAAAATCCGGTTCACCGGCATTTCCGGGCTGCCGTTGTCTATTTTTCGCACGGTGCTGGCGGAGTCGGAGGTAGATAGCATCTTGTCCTACTGCCGGTATTCGCTGAACGATACGTCCCTGCTGGACCTGGTGCCGCTGCTGGCTTCGAAGCAGATTGGGATTGTAAACGCCTCGCCTCTGTCAATGGGGCTGCTCAGCGGCAAGGAGCCGCCGGCATGGCATCCGGCTTCATCGCGTATCCGCGAGGTTTGCAGCCGCACCGCACAGCTGTGCCGGGAAAACGGGATCGATCTTCCCAAGCTGGCGATTCAGTTTGCAGTGGCTGATGAACGAATTCCGACGACGCTGGTCAGTACCGCCAATCCGGCCAACATCCGCAAAAATGCCGCCTGGGCCCAGGAGGAGCCGGATAAGGAGCAGCTGGAGCAGGTACGGGAATGGCTGAAGCCGATACATAATGAAACCTGGCTGAGCGGCAGGCCGGAAAACAATGAAGAGGAGCAGGCAGGATGACAACGATGAGGACTATTATTTGCGAAGAACCGAACCGTTTTGTACTGACAACGACCGAAGTGCCGGTACCGAAGCCGGGGGAAGCGCTGCTGCAAATCCGCCGTATCGGTATTTGCGGAACGGATTATCATGCGTTTAAAGGTAATCAGCCTTTCTTCGTGTATCCGCGTATTCTGGGGCATGAGCTGGCTGCGACAATCGTAGAGGTAGGAGCTAATGAGCAGGGGCTGCAAGCCGGCGATCAGGTGGCGGTTATTCCGTATCTGGAATGCGGGACATGTATCGCTTGCCGCAGAGGCAAGGCGAACTGCTGCACCAAAATGAGCGTTATCGGAGTACACCAGGACGGGGGGATGCGAGAGTTCATGACCGTCCCGGTAAGTCATCTGGTTAAGGCCGACGGATTAACGCTAGATCAAATCGCCACCGTGGAATGCTTCAGTATCGGGGCCCATGCAGTGCGGCGGTCCGGTGTGGAGCAGGGCGAGTTCGTGCTCGTTATTGGCGCGGGGCCGATTGGCCTCGGCGTGATGAAGTTTGCCAAGCTGGCGGGCGCCCGCGTCATTGCGCTGGATATGAACGAGGAGCGGCTGGCTTTTTGCAAGCAGTGGGGCGCGGCAGACTATACGGTCAATGTATTGAACAATCCGGTTGAGCAAATTTCTGAAATAACCGGGGGCGATTTCCCGACGGTCGTTCTGGATGCAACGGGCAATGTCAAATCGATGGAAAGCGCGCTCCAGTACGCTGCGCATGGCGGAACGCTCGTCTATGTCGGGCTGGTTAAGGCTGATATTACATTCAGCGATCCGGAATTCCACAAACGGGAGCTTACACTGATGGGCAGCCGCAACGCATCGCAAGCGGATTTCCAGCATGTCATTGCAAGCATCCGGGACGGCCATATCGACACGAGCGCGTTTATTACCCATCGTTCCTCCTTTGAGGACATGATAGCGGCATTTGATACGTGGCTGAACCCCGCCTCAGGGGTTATCAAAGCGGTTGTGGAGCTTTAAGCATCGCGAATATCCGTGCCCGGGGCCCTACTCTTTGTGTCTTTTTTGCGGCTGGAGCTTCTGCCCAGTTATGACAGGTGAAGCCCGGCAGGGAAAGGATTCGTATGCTTGATACGAGTCGTAGGCGACGGGAATGAAGGATTGCCTATGCCTATGCATATGAATAAGAAAGAGCCCGGCGCAGATCATGCTGCACCGGGCTCTTGGCTTGCAGCCGCCCAGCTCTGGATGGGGCAGTTCATTTGTAGTCCTTTGTTCTGCTTTCTCCCCGGGTTTTCTTACGCTGCCGCCAGGAGAGAGAAGATGCTTCTCTTTTCTCCCGCTTGTCGCCTTATTCCGGGTCCGTCTCATCGTGCAGCTCGTGATCGCCGGGATACCTGCGTTCCAGACCGGCATGCAGCTCCCGGTTCTCGTAGGTGAAACGGCTTGGCGGACGCTGGTCCTGACGCCAGGGGGTGCTTTTGCCCAATGAATCGCTGTGCAGATCGCTTCCATAAGGGCCTTCCGGGAATTCCTCCGCTGCCAAATCGTTGCGCTGGGATTCTACGGATGCCAAATCGGTGTAGGCTCGGCGTTCTTCTTCCTTAAAGCCCTCGGGCATGGGAACAACTCCTTATCGTTCACGGCTTTTGCCGCAGCTTGCTCTCATTGTTCCCCAGGGGGGCCGCCGTTATCCGGTTTCTCAAATATCGGTAAAATGAATCATGCCAATCACTTCCACCAAAAAGCGTCCCAGCTCCTCGCCTTCTTCTTCCTTCAGCTTAAAGGCATGCGCCAAATATCCTTCCTGCTCCAGATCATCCGGTCCGATAATTGCGGTGCGTCCGGATTGCAGATCGGTTACCAGCTTTTTTCCGTAAAAACGATTCGTATTCGTGATCGCCAGATCGAAGCGGGATAAGTGTTCCCCGACGAAACAGACAAACCTGGTGGTTGTATCTTCCGTATGATCATATAAAAAATCAAATTCCGCTGCCATTTCCATTCCCCCATCGTCTTGATAGCTTCGATTATACACAATGCCGACCATCCGCACAAAGGTGAATGTAGGAGTACAGCAGGTTCTACGCCAATTTTGGACGGAATGCGAAAGTAAAACAGAACCTCCGCTGCAAGAAACCATGCAATCTGCTTCTATCTCGCGGAGCTCCCAGCGCGCGGTGTGGCGTCGTATGACGGTCCTGCGTTTGGAGCCATGGCATATGTCAGGAGTTTGTGTACGTGAATGCTGCCGTGCGAGGGTTCATTATCCTGCGGCCGCCAGGCAAAGCTTTGCCGATAGCGGCGGCGGCCGGTTGACAGCCTATCTCATCTCCCCAGCCTGACGGTATATGCCGCCGGATGAGCTTCGTTTCGCAGCGCCGCAAGCATGATGGAGGCTGCAATTTGGCTGTATACGGTTCCGTTGCCGCCATAGCCAAGACAATAAAACACATCCGGTTCTTCCGGCAGACAGCCGATAAAAGGAAGTCCGTCAAGGGATTCACCGAAGGTCGCGCTCCATGCAAACTCTACCTCAAGCGGCAGGTCAGGGAACAGCTCCTGCGCCTTTTCCCGTAATTTGCGGGCATGCTGCCGCCGTTCGCCGCTGCCTTGCTCCGGCCAAGCCTCCTCTTCATCCAGCCCGCCGACGATGACCCGGTTATCCTTGGTTGTGCGGAGATACAAATACGGCCTTGCCGTTTCCCAAATCATCCAGCGTTGCTGCCAGCTGTCCAGCGACGGTACGGGCTTGGTAGCAATGGCGTAGGAACGGTTCAAATTCGGTTTAATCAGGCGGCCGAGATGGGGCGGCTCATAGCCGGTCGCATATATAATACGCCGGGCTTCGATTTGAGCCTGATCAGTATGCACAATAAACCGGGCGTCTTTTTTTTCTCTATGTTTGACCTGGGAATGCTCATAAATGCGGGCTCCCTGGTCCCGCGCCTGCTCCAGGAGGCCGATCACGAAACGATACGGATTGACTTCGGCATCGCCATGCGTAAGGAGCGCGGCGGCTTTACGAAACGGAAGCCGTGCCGCGATAGCCTCTTCCTCAAGCCATTCCACAGCAAAGCCATGCGCCTTGAGCGTCTCATATTCCCGGCGCAGCTTCGGCACTTCCGGCTTGGTGCTGGCATAATACAAGCTGCTGCGCGGAAACAGATCAGCAGAAAAGGGCAGTCCGGCGGCTATTTCCTGAAGCTGTCTAACACTGTCGGCGCAACAGCGGTAAAATGTAACGGCCGCCTCCTCGCCGATGGCATCGATCATGTCGCACAGCATCATGTCATTGGAAAACTGCAGCAGCCCCGTATTTGCGGAGCTGCTGCCTTCCGCCAGCCCGTTTTTCTCCAGCAGGGTGACGTCAACACCGTTTTTCGTCAGCATATGGGAGATCAGAGCGCCGGACATTCCGCCGCCGACAATGAGTACGTCGGTACGGATATCCTGATTCAGGCGGGGGTATTCAACCGGCTTGGTAAGCGTGGTTGGCCAATATGTGTCGCCGGTAAGCAGCTGCATGAATGATCAAGCCCTCCTGTTATTTGTTGTATCGGTAGTGCTCAATGTATTCGACCAGGGATGCGAGCCGTTCCCCGATAAAAGGGAGCGAGACGAACTTACTGGTGACCCATCCGAACAAGGCCAGCAAAATGGCCGTTCCTATGGTCATGCCGAGGCCCCTTGCGAGCCCGGCTGTGAAGTTGATAAATAACCTCCGTCTTGGCGATGCATAGGTTTCCAAAATATCCAGCAGCTCCGTCCGATCTATTAAATCGGCCATCATATTCGTCAATTGATCCTGCTTGGTCCATTCGGACGGATGCTGGAGGGCATCCTCGCGGGGAGGGCGGCCGGATTGCTCTTCATCTTGCTTCATGTGGCTGTTCTTGACGAATTTTCCTCGTAGGCTGCTTCCGGCTGCTGGGACTCGGATTCCCCTTGCGCGAGACGCTCTGTCCTCATAGCCTCTCTCATCCGTCTGGTTGTTTGCCTCGAGAAATCGGCCGCGCTGCTGCAGCCGCGAAGTAGGCTTTGGCGCATGGCCTTGCCGCTTTGAGGAGCAAGCAAAAGCGCCGCCGCCGCGCCGATAGCCCCGCCGAGGACGGAGCCGAACAGTACCCCGGAACCTCTTTTTCCTGCCATGTGATTCATCTCCTTTGATTGTAACTTGTGGATAGTGTATGCGGATTTGGTCCGATTTACACGTTTTCGTTAAAGAACAGGCAGAGGGGGAAAAGGAGGCGGCGAACCTTCTGCTGTCAACCGTTTGTCGACATGCTTCGGCATCAATGCACGTTTGCTTCACAATGTCCCCGATTTTTCGGAGAGTACGGCGAAGGCTGTCATATTTTCGTTGCTACTCGGCCGGACATGTGGTAAGATAGTCTTAATTTCATTTTTACCTATGAGGAAGCACCTCTTTCTGCGTTCGCCGCAGGGGGAGGTGTTTTTTTATTTGTTTATTAGAGCTTGTTGGCCGAGTAGTTCTGCTTTGTAAACAGGCTTCCGGTAAGCAAATAACGGGTCATGTCCTTGTAAGGACGGGACTGTGCGCGGGCTGTCTGCTGCAGCTTGGTTCGGTTAGAAATGAAACATTACAAAACCGCACAAGGAAGGGGAAGCACTGCATGAATGTCGTTTTTAGGAATCGGCTGGAGAAGCAAAGCGGGGAAGGGCGGGTTCGCCAAGCGCACGTTACGATTGCCGAGCAGAAGGGGGCCTGGCTCGTGCTGTGGCAGGAGGAGTCGGATCAAGCTCAACAGGGGCATGAGGCGTGGTATGAAGGCGGCGATTGGGACGAGATGCAGACTGTGTTCCGCAAAGGGCTTCAGCACAAAATGGCCGGCGGCTTCATCCCGCTGATTCGGGAATATAGCCCGGCAGATGCGATGTCTGCCACCCGAAGCCGGTGGACACAAATGCTTCATTATTACAGCGAGCTGAACCGGGATGAGGCGGTGTATGAGTCCCTGCGGGCTTGGCGCCGTCTGCAGGCGGCGAGGGAGAGCAGAGCGCCGTATGTCATTGCCACGAACCGGCTGCTGGATATGATTGGCGCCTTTAGGCCGCAGACGATGGAGGAGCTCCAAGCCATCCCTGGGATGGGAAAGGCCAAAGCGGAGCAGTACGGAGAAGCGCTGCTGGAGCTGACGGCGGACTTGAAGCGGGAAAACGGGTTTCCTTTGGACTGGGTGGCCACCCGCATTGATCCCGATTTGTTTGAACAATGGCAGTGGAAGCAGCTGGAACGGAAAAACCGCCAGACGGAAGAAAAGCGAGCGAGGCAGCTAGAACTGCTGGAGGGTCTGGCACTAGGCGAAACAATGGCAGAGCTGGAACAGAGGCTGGAGGCTCCGAAACGGGAGGTTTTGCTGTGGCTGGAGGAGCTGAGTAAGCAGGGCAACGGTCTGCAGCCATTTCTTGAGCATGAGTTGAAGGCGCTTTCAGCGGAGCAGCGGGAGCAAGCGATTCAGGCGTTTCACAAGCTCGGAGACCGTTTCCTGAAGCCGGTGCTGCTGGCTGTTCAGGCGGAGGCGGAGTGGAAGCCCCTGCAGCCGGACGAGGCGTATGCCTACTTGCGGTTGCTGCGTCTGCAGCTTCGTCAGCTTCAGGACAAGGAACAGCCGGGAGCGGAGCAGGACAGTACGGATGCCGCTTAATCTGCAGCAGTGTAGCCGCCAGGCCGCCGTATGAAGTTGAAACACCGCTGCAATGCCTTCCATAACAACGGCTGAATCACAATCGGAGAATTGATAAAAACACTCATCAATAATTACCAGGCAAGGCGCTCCATAGCCAGGCACAGCCCAATTGTTGAAAGGGCTGTGCCTGGCTTGGTGTGGCATCAAGCAGGAAGCGCCGAGCCGGGCGTATGGTCTTACCGGCGCAAAATATTCGGATGCGAATTATACAATTCATGGGAAATATTAGCGTGATGAATTTTACTGGAACCAATCCTTTTACTGGAACCAATCCATTTTACCAGAATGCTTCTGATCGGCCCTTCAGCTTGGCGAGCCCTTCAACGAAATAGTAATCGCCGTAAATGAGCGGCACATCGATATTGCTGTTCTCCGGGTAGTTGCTTGTACCGTGCAGCAGCAGCCCTTCCTCGTCCGGATCGTCCCAAGCCCCATAATGAGTGTACAAGGCGTGCAGGATACGTTCCCCGGCGGAGCGATATAAGCCGGCTTCCTCGGGAGCAACCAGGTCGGCAAGCTGCAGCAGTCCGCAAGCGGCGCATGCTCCGGCGGAGCTGTCCCGGTAGCGGGGAACGCCGGCTGGCAGCCGGAAATCCCAATGCGGCACATAATCCTCCGGCAAATTCGCGATAAAGAAATGCGCGCAGCGCTTGGCTGCCTCCAGAAAACGTGCTTCCCCGGTATGGCGGGCGCAGAGCGCGAGCCCGTACACGGCCCAGGCCGCGCCTCGCGACCAGGCCGATTGCTCGGCATAGCCCTGGCCGCCACGGTAGCCGGTATGCTCCCCTGTGGCTGAATCGAAGCAAACAATATGATAGACGGAGCCGTCCGGCCGGATAAAATGGTTCAGTACGGTATCGGCATGCTCAATTGCGACATGGCTGAAACGGGGATCGCCGGTCACCTGGGAGGCCCAGAACAGCAGCGGCAAATTCATCAGGCAGTCAATAATAGCCACGCCCGAATTATCCTCGTTCTCCCGCCACGGATTCCAGGCACGGATATAGCGGCCTTTAACATTGTACCGGCCCATCAGAAGGCTGGCCGCGAGCAGCCCCCGCCGCCGGGAGGCTTCCTCTCCAAGCAGCCTGTAGCGGGCTACACTGGTCAAAGTCCACATGAAGCCCATATCATGATCGAGCCGGTCAAATTGTTTTATGACCTCATCAAGCTGTTCCTCGCAAGCTTCGGCGATTTGCCGGTATTCCGGCGTGCCGGATTCACGATACAGCAGCCAGAGCAGGCCAGGCCAGAATCCCGCCGTCCACCAATAGGGAGCGGCAAGATCGTAGGTGCCGCCGTGGCTGGCATGTGGAAAGCCTGAGCCGATACGGCGGCTCGTTCTGGCAATCTTGGCTTCGACCTGCTGCCATGCTTCGTCCACCCAGGAAACGGTTGTGGTCATTAGCGGTTCCTCTTTTCCAATTGAAAGTGTATGAAAACAGCTGCTTGAGGCTTCTTTGAAATGAAACTTGGCCTTGCCGGTATTCAGTGCGGCGGTGACTCACGGGCGAGCCGTAAGGAGCGTTGCCGGTAATCCGAGATATGAAGGTGCTCCCGAGGACGGCTTCTCCAATCATCCAAGCTAAGCTTCAAATGTGAAGGATAGCTGTACCTCAAGCTGTGGTGCAGAAGGCTTGAGCTGCAAATCCAGAGTCCAGTACACCTGCTCCCGGCCGAAATGATCCACGAATAGATGATCTTCCACACAAGGCTCCGCCTCGGCGGCAGCATAACGAATCGCAAGACGGTGCTTCCCTTGAAGCACGATGAGGCCTTGCTCATGCAGGACAGGCTTTACGCTGCATATAAACCGCTCCGCTACAGTTTCCGGCACGGCTGCAAATGTATAAGCATCTTCCAGCAAAAGCGCGGGCAAGCCGGAATCGCTTTTCTCCCAGTGCAGCCGGCGTGTCAGCCGTTCCAGCTGCGGCAGCGCATAAGCCGCTGTTAAATCCAGTTCCAACCGGTCTGCTGCAGGACCGGTTTCCACTCTCAGCACGTGTGCTTTGGCTGCTGCACCGGCTACCTGCAGTTGTCCGTCGATAATCGGCACGGAGTGCCCCTGAGCCCCATTGCAGGCGTATGTATAGCGAGCTGCTCCGAAATAGCCTGCCGTGTACAGTCCGCAGCCCAGATCGGACAAATACGTTTCGTCATCGGCATGCAGGATGAAATGGCCGACATCGTTATGGTTATGGGGCTCGTCGTTGTGGCCGCCTTTGGCGGCGAAGCCAAAGGTGCCTTCTTCGAGCACAGAACGGGAGATGACCCATTGAGCATCGGATAAGTAATAGGAAGCCGTCGGCCATGGCGCGCCGTTCTCCTCCGGGCGGGTCCAGAGCAGATTCCGGCTCAGGTGGGCCCAGCGGTGGCAGTGGTCGAACAAGTACCCCGAACGCAGCTCCGCCGCAGGGAGAGCCATCTCCGGATAGAGCCGGCTCAAGTAGTGGGACAAGCCCAAATGAATTTCGAAGCTCGGCAGCGAGTCAGAGAAGTTGGCTACGCAGCCTTGGCTTAAAAAGCATTTTTGCTGGAAAAGGGCGATTTGGCGTACCTTTTCACCATGAAGCAAATTTATCGCGCCGTCCGTACGCTGTTTGAGCAGATCCGCGAACAGGACGTAGAAGCTAAAGCCGTACACCCAGTAGCCGTAGCCTTCCATGCAGGCGCCATCCTCGCCGTAGCCTGAAAGGAAGCTGTCGATCGATGGAAGCAGCTTTGCCAGCAGCGCCGCCAGCTCCGCGGGATCACGCATCAGATGGATGGCCGCTGCGCCAATAGATCCGGCGCACACGGAGGCCCAGTTATGAGTCGCCGTTTCCCAGCCGAACGGGCCGTCATGCATCATCGGCCAGAAGATGCGGCGGTACACCTCTTCGCAAATCCGGCTTTTGAGCAGATCGGGAAGCGTGTCTTCCGTGAGGCGCAAAATCTCGCTGAGCGCAAAGGCCGTTTCCGCCGAGAACAAATCAATTCTATACTGGGGCCGGAATTGCAGCCGGGAACGCTCACTTAACGAGTAGGCGTCCGAGGATAAATTGGCCTGCAGCTCGTTTTCCTTCAAATGGGCGGGCAGACACCAGGTGTACTCATTCAGCAGGCTCCAAATAGCGTCGTGCAGCTCCTTGCGGTAACGTTCCTCATCCGGCTCCAGCAGGGACAGGAAGGCGAAGGTATTCAGCCGTTTGCGGCGGGCGAAATACACCTGCTCATACGGCAGACGCTCTCCATGCTGCTCGAACAAACGGAATAGCTCCAGCGTGAGCTCAGGCATAGGCTCGTCCAGAAGCTTAGCAGCCTCCCGGCGTATTTCGTCCAGAATTGGCTGCATCGGCGGCGATGCATTGCAATCAGCCCACCAGCGCTTCGGATCGGCTCCGGCGGTCAGAAGCCGGGGGGTGTGCTCATACTGCAAGGAGGAATTCGTCAGAGCGGCCCAAATTTGTTCCTGATTCCATAGCATAGCAGGGATGTCCTTTCTCATGGGGTCATTTTCCTCTGTATTCGATTGGTGTAAGCCCGATTTGAGTTTTAAATGTCTTAATAAAATAGCTCTGATTGTCGTAGCCGAGCATCTCGCCGATTTTGCCGACAGAGTGGCTGGTCTGATCCAGCAGCTCCTTGGCCCGCTCGATTTTGGTCCGGGTAACATATTCGATGAACGTCTCGCCGGTTTCTTTTTTAAACAAGCGGCTGAAATAGCTAGGGTTCAAATGAAGCCGTTCGGATACCTCCTCCAGGCTGATGCGCTTGCCCAAATGAAGAGAGACGTACTGGCATGCATCGATGACCTCCGTACGGTGGCTTTGCCGTCTTATGCCCCCGACCGATTCCATGGCGGTATGGAAATGCTCCGTAAGCCAGTGCTCCAGCTCGGCAAGCGATCCCAAATCAACGATTTCGCGATGGAGCACCTCGGCGGTCGCGCCCCCGCGGAAATACTGCAGAGATTGGAACTTCAGCTTAATGTCCAGCACAAGCTTCAGCACCCATTCCTTCACCGTCTCGGGAGCGAATCGCTGCTCGTGCAAAAACCGGGACCACTGCTTGATCAGCCCGGGCAGGGCATTGGCATCCTGCTCCAGCAGCATGTCGCGGAATTGACCGCAAGCCTCGTCATAGCGGGCGAACAAATCCGCCGCATCCGTCGGAGACTGACGGTGAAGCTTCGCAATAGACCGGGGCTCCATATAAAACTGCTGCGCCGTTTCGGAGAGAAGCAGCGTCAGCTCCTGCTTCAGCAGCTCCGGGCTTCCGCACAGGTCGCCGATGAGCATGGACATCGACAGCTTCAAGCTTTTGCGCAGCGCCTCCTGGATGCTTCGGAGCAGCTTGGCCGCCTCCTCGAACGGGTTCGTCTTCATGCTTTCGCGAAACGAGAACACCAGGAAGATGTCCTTATCTCCATAAGCAAAAGGCACCGCCAGCGCACCCGTGTCACGAATGACCTCATCCATCACATTATGCACGGCAAACCGCAGCATGTCTTCGGAGAAAAACCGGCGCTTGCCTGCGCTGAAATCATTAATTTGGGCCAGCACCGGAAGCTGCAGCGGCAAGTCAAAGGCAATCCCGAGAGACCGGCCTTCTTCGGCCCACTGCCGGGTGTCAAGAATCGGCTCATGAATGGTATAGCGGATGAACTTCGCTTTCAGCGCATCCCGGCTGCGATCCACCATATGCCGGAGCTGAAGCTGCTGCACGCTCGTTTGGTGCTCATGGTCCAGACTTTGCTTGAACTCGGCCAGCAGCTTGTTCATATCGGAGGGCTCCAGCGTGTCCTTTAACAAATAATGCTGCACATTCAGCCGCATGGCCTGCTGGGCCAAATGAAATTCACTGTGGCAGGACAAAATAGCGGTTCGCAGGCTCGGCTTGCGCCCGCGCAGCTGCTCGATAAGCTCCAGGCCGTTCATTTTGGGCATGCCGATATCGGTAATGAGAATATCCGGCATTTGTACGGAAGCCTGCTCCAGGGCGGCTGCGCCGTTCTCATGGGCGCCGAGCAGCGTCATTCCCAGGCGCTCCCATTCGATCGTATCGGCCAGCAGTTCCAGCACAGGGTAATCATCGTCTACAAGCATCACTTTATACATGCAGCTGCCACACCTCCTGATAGGGTATCCGTAAACGAATGCGGGTTCCAATTCCAACCTCGCTGTTGATATTCATCTCAGCGGTCTCCCCGAAGGTAAGCCGGAGGCGTTCGGCAACATTGGCAAGCCCGACACCGGAGAAGCCTTTGCGCATTGAAGGGACCGCAGGTTCAGCTGCAGGTTCAGCTGCGGGTCCTGCGTCTGGCTGCAGTCCGGCATGGTCCGACGGCTGGCGCATGTGCATATCGGGAGCCGGGGCGGCGAGCGCGGCGGCTACAGACAGCCGAAGCTTCTCCAAATCCGCTTCGTTCATGCCTTGCCCGTCATCCTCCACAACGACCTTCAAATACAGCTGCTCGTCGATAAATGCCTGCAGGGTGATGGTCCCGCTGTGCTGGTTAAAGCCATGAATCAGGGCATTTTCAATTAACGGCTGCAGCATGAAGCGCGGCACCGCTGCAAGCTGAGCCCCGGAGGAGGCGTCGATACGGAGGTGAACCGTTTCTTTTTGCCGCATATTCATGAGCTGCAAATAGTGCATGACGATCTCCAGCTCCTCATGCAGCGGAATATTCTCATGGTCGCGGTCAATCGTCATCCGCAGCAGTCTGGAGAGGGAGCTAATCATATCCGAGCTTTCCTGATCCCCGCGCCGCAGCACCTTCATCCGAATGGAGTTCAGCACATTAAACAGGAAATGCGGATGAATCTGCGCTTGGAGCATGGCCAGCTCCGCTTTGCGTTTACGCGACTGCTCCAGCGTAACCTCGGCAATCATCCGTTTGATTTGATTCAGCATCTGGTCAAAGGAAAGCCCGAGACGTCCGATCTCGTCCTTGCCCCGCAGATGGGAGCGCGCCTCCAGGTTGCCTCGTTGAACCGTTTCCGCCAATTTGCTGAGGCGCGTAAGCGGCTTCGTATAGGCCCGCAGCAAATAGACAAGCAGCAGCATGAATGTGACGAACGCCAGCAGCTGGAGCAGAAACACATGATTAAAAATCCGATTAATCTTAAATACGGCTTCCTTATAGGGAGTCAGCATCACCAGCTTCCACCCGGAGTTCAGGACCGATTGCTCCGAGAGCAATACCTCGCGGCCATTTACGGTGAAGAGGGCGCCTGGTTTTCGAATGACGTCCTTTTCATCATGTGAATTTACGGTAAAGGGCTGTCCCATCCGGTGCGGATCAGGGTGAGAAATAATCGTGCCCTGTGCATCCAGCAGCATCAGCTCTTGTCCTGAGGCCAGCTGCTTAAAGATGGAATTAATCTGATTCTCCATCATCGTTACAATGACATATGCATAAATGTTGGAGCTGGAATCCCGCAGCGTGCGGGCCAGCGACAGCTGATATGGATTACGCGCTTTTTCGAATTTGAACCAGGTGGGCTGAAGGCCGACCCAATACGTTTCCAGCCCGGAAAGCTGCTTCAAGTCCGCAAACCAGCTCTCCTGGAAAATAACGAGCGGATTAAACTCCTCCGCCATGTAGTTGGTGTAATACTGGCCGTCCGGCTGCAGAATCGTAATGTACAGCTTCTCGCCTACGAAGGTGGAGCTGTCAATCCGGCTCGTAATCCGGTACGTATCAGCATATCTCTGGTATTCGGCCTCAGGCCCGGAATAGGTTTTGCCGACCGCCCGCTGCTTCAGCGCAGTGGAGATCTCGGAATCCAGCTGTACAAAGTTCATAATATGGAGCATCGCCTTCAAGGTATTCGAAACGTAGCCGTTTACGAGCTGCAGCGAGCTTTCCGCGCTCAGTACCGCCTGCTCCTTGACCGCGTCCTTGGTCAGCACACTGGAGGCGGCGAGTGTGATGCAGGTTGGAATCAGCACACAGGCTACCGCCGTCGCAATCAGCTTAAAGCGGAAGGAAGGAAGGGGAACCCGGCTAATCCATTGCTGCAGTCGTTGAAGCACGTCTGTCTCCTCCTTAGCGGCTTGCATGGGTTACAAATGCGAAGAGGGCGGGCATCATGCCGACCCTCTCCCTTCATTATACCTGCTTATTTCTTGTTGGAATCAATAATTTTTTGGACATCCTTTTTGGAATTGGCAATCATCTCGTCTACGCTTTGCTTGCCGAGAATGAGCAGCTCATACTGCTGGTTAATCGCTTTGTAAACCTCCGCCTGGTACGTTACCGGGGCAACGATTTTGGAGGCTCTGGAGTTTTTCAGCACATTGATGAGAGACGCTTTATCTACTTTTTCCGGGTTCTTGGTGCCGCTCAAAATCGTATCGACGATTTTGGTCAAATCCTCATCCTTCACCTTGCTCCAGGACGGGATGTTCTTGCCCTGAGCCAGCTGACCCTCTGTGGTGTACCAGCGAACGAATTTATAAGCTTCTTCCTTGTGCTTCGATTTGGCGGCAACCGAAACATAGTCGGTCGTTACCGGCGTGTAGCCGCCTTGATCGGAGGCGCTGTTTTTCGGATACGGGGCCACGGTGACATTGAACTTCAGCGGCGTTTGCGCCGTACCGCCAATCTCCGTGTTCATCCAGCTGCCGATCAAAATCATACTTGCCGATTGATTGAAAAATTGCGGGCGGTAAGCCAGCTTTTGGGACAGCATGTCAGCGTAAGGGGTGGACGATTTGTCATCCTTCTCCATCTTCACGCGCATTTCCACCGTTTTCTTGAACAGCGGGCTGTCCAGATTGGAGGTTCCGTCCGCCTTCAGGAACTCGGTGTTCTCCGCCTGGTTCGCGAGGGCCAGCTTGAGGAATTCCATCCATCCGCCGTTTTGCGGACCGTGGAAATATGTTCCGTAGCGCTTCGTGCCGCCCTCGTCCTTGGTCAGCTTTTTGGCATAGTCCATAAAGTCATCCCAGGTCCAGTCCTTGGGCACCTGAAGTCCCGCTGCATCCAGATGATCCTTGTTCAAAAGCACATACCACGGGTTGAATTTGCCCGGCAGCGCGTAATATTTACCGTTCAGCTGCGTGTCGACCTTGTAGTCGTCCGTCACTTTAAAGCCCTCTTTGGAGATAAATGCATCCAGCGGCTCCGCCATGCCGAGCCCGACGCGCTGGGCATAGCCAGCCGGGTCGCTGAACATTATGACATCCATCTCATCGCCTGCTGCGGCCGCCAGGTCCAGCTTCTGCATCGATTCCTGGGTGTCGCCTTTTTCGCTAAGCACAACGACGTCTACTTTAATGTCCGGATATTTTGCTTCAAAGGCAGGGATTGTTTTTGACCAGGCATAGCCTTGTTCATTGCCGAACGTATGCAGCTTAATCCGAACCGGTTCCTTGTTGGCTGCTCCGCTCGCTCCCTGGGAACCGGATGGACTCGCGCCGGCCGAGCCATTATCGGTGCCGCAGCCCGACAATAGGCCGACGGTAACCGCCATCGTCAGCAGAATGCTGGATAATCTCTTTTTCATAAAGTGCCCCTCCTTCATTTTACGCTCCTTGTATTCGCTTACAACGACATTGTAGCAACGAGCGGCCGTACGTCCATGCGCATAAATTGACTTTTTTAAAAATATTTTGACTTCCGTACAAAAAATTCCCTATCCTTTGACGCCGCCGACCGAAATCCCCTCAATTACGTGCTTCTGGCCGATGACAAACATAATGAGCAGAGGCACAATCGCGGATACCGCCGCCGCCATAATCAGCGAATAGTATTCGCCGCTCATGGAAGTGAATTTGGTGACGGCAAGCGGAATCGTAAACAGCTTGTCGCTGCGCAGGAAAATGAGCGGATTCTGGTAATCGTTCCAGGTCCAGATGAAGCGCAAAATCGCGTAGGTCGCCACCGCAGGCCGGACCAGCGGGAAGGCGATGCTGAGGAAGATGCGCAGATGACTCGCCCCGTCGATTTTGGCTGATTCAATATATTCGTTGTGCAGCCCCATGAAAAACTGCCGCAGCATAAACGTGCCGAGCACGCTGAAGCTGCAAAGCAGAATCAGGCCGAAGTGGCTGTCGAACAGGCCGATCATCCGGTACAAAATAAATTGCGGCACCAGAATAGCCTGGCTCGGCACCATATAAGTGGCGAGTACGACGAAAAACAGCCCTTTGCTTGCTTTAAACTGAATTTTGGCAAAGCCGTAAGCGGCCAGCGCAGACACAAGAGAGGAAATAATCGTTGTCAGCACCGTTACTTTAATGGAATTGACATAGTAAATCCAGAACGGCCGGTCTCCAAGCCATACCTCTTTGTAGTTCTCAATGAGGTTCCACTGGGTCGGGATCCATTCTATCGGATATTTGAACACATCGGATTCGGGCTTAAAGGAAGCGGACAGCATCCAAATAAAAGGCAGCAGAAACAGAACGCCCAAGACGAGCATGAGTAGGGTCAGCAGCAGCCTGGGCAGGTGGAATGATTTTGGCATGTCGAAGCCTCCTTAGTAATTGACCCATTTTTTTTGGCCGATCCACTGCAGCAGCGTAATGGCCAGCACGCAGACAAACAGCATCATGGCAATGGAAGAGGCGTAGCCGATTTTGAGATTCGTGAAGGCGGTTTCATACAGGTACCAGACCATTACGGACGAGGAGCCGGCCGGACCGCCCTTGGTCAGCACCGCGATCAGATCGAATACCTTGAAGGAAGAGATGATCCCGGTAATGAGCAGGAAAAACGTGGTTGACGAAATCAGCGGGAACGTAATCCGGGTGAAGCGGGTCCAGCCGTTCGCCCCGTCGATCTCTGCGGCTTCGTACATCTCCTTCGGGATCGACTGCAGCCCGGCCAAGTACACAATCATATTAAAGCCGATGGAAATCCAGACGGAAATCATCATGACCGAAATCAGCGAGTAGTTCGTGTCGGCAATCCACTTCGGCGGGTCGGCGATGCCGATGGACATCAGGAACCGGTTCACCGGACCGTTCGACGGATGGAACAGCACCTGCCACACAATGGCCACAGCAACGACACTGGAGATGTAAGGCATGAAATAAATGACCTTGAACAAGCTTTTGAAATACACGTATTTGTTAATAAGAATGGCCAGGACGAGAGAAATGATGAGATATACCGGTACCGTGAGCAGGAAAATCCCGTTATTGCCAAGTGATTTCAGAAAGGTTGCGTCCTCGAACAGGTTCTCGAAATTTTTGAACCCGACCCATTTCAGCCCGTTCAGTCCGGCAATAAAGTTCCAATCCGCGAAGCTGAGCACGACGGAGGCCAGAATGGGAATAAGCGTCAGGACTGTAAGCCCGATCAGCATGGGGCTGACGAACAGCCAGCCGGCCAGCGATTCATTGCGCTGCAATGTGCTGATCCTTTTGCGGCTTGCGGTTTGAGGCTGCAGAGAAGCATCGGATGTGGTTTGATTCATTTGGCTCACCTCTTGGATTCATCTTTACGTTTTCATTATAGGTAAAGGGAGCCGCTTCTGTTTAACGGTATTTTGATCATAATGCTTCTTTTTTTGACTTTTTTGAGGGTAGAGTCCACCAAAATTTATTCTACAAATATATGTAACCTCACATTCCGTACCCTAGAATAAAAATAACAAAGATGTTTTCATTTTGGATTAAATGGGGGAGAATGATTAAAACAATCATGACTTTCGGTCGTATCTCCAACATGAAAGTGGGGTTTAGCGCGGGTGTATTTAACTTGAAATTCAAAGACAATTGTCTTGGCGAACGAGAGTATAGGACCCAGTACTATAAAAAGTCAAGTACGGGAGCATTGGCTCTTTTGTATACTACGGAATGCTGATAGTATTGTAATCAGTGAGAAGTCCGGAATGGTATTAAAACGCCCGGAAAACAATGAAAATTTTAGTTTTCTGGATGGGTATATAACAGGCTACTACGGCGAATAAATGTTCTTCAATATATGCACTGTACAAATAACAAAGGCGTATTTCTCTGCTGACGCTTGGAGAAATACGCCTGTCGGACATTATGGCTTACGAGATGCGGTATTTGGTGCAGCTGTCCCGGCTTCTGTGATATGGGGCAGGTTCCCTACCGCTGCAAGCCCCGCTCATTACAGAGCTGGTCAAGCTCTCGCCAGTTCCGGCCCCTGCTGAAGTTGCACGCTTCTTCCAGTGTAGGGCATCAGCCGCCTCCGGTTTCTTCCCCGCCGGTAAGCGTGGTTAGTTCGGCCGGTCCGGTGAATTCCGCCCGTCCTTCTGCATCCAGCCAGCCGGCCCATCCGGCTCAGCAGACGCCGTCTTCCCGGACCTTCGCGATTATTTATCCGATGGCTCATCCGTTCTATGAGACGGTTACCCGGATCGCCGAGGAGGCCGCAGAGCCGTATGGGGTATCACTCATCGTCAAAGCGCCGGACGAAATCAATCTGGAGCAGCAAATCCGCATGATGGATATGGCGATCAAGCAGAAGGTGGACGGGATTGCGCTGGACCCGATTGATGCCGGAGCGCTGGCGCCGGTCATTAACAAAGCGGTTCAAGCGGGGATTCCGGTCGTGACCTTTGAGGCGGATGCCCCGGCAAGCAGCAGGCTGGCCTATATCGGAACAGACAATTTCGCAGGCGGACAACGGCTTGGAGAGGTTGTGAGCAGGCTGCTCAAGGGGAAGGGGATGATCCTGGTCGAGAACGGCAGGTCTCAGCTTGGGATTCACAGGGAGCGTCTGGACGGGATGCTCCGGTACATCAACGAGAAAACGAGCATTCAAGTGCTGGAGGTCCGCCATCATGAGGGTAGTGGCGATCGGGCGTTATCCGACTTGGAGCAGATGATTAATGAGCATCCGCATTTCGATGCGTTTGTCGCCCTGGATTTTGTTTCCAGCACCTCGTCTATTCTCGTCTGGAAGGCCAAAGGCTTAAGCCGGGATGCGGTTGCTTTCGGTTTGACGCCGAGCTCGCTGGAGGCTATCCGCAACGGCCAGATCACAGCGGTGATTGCCCGGAATGAGCAGGAGTGGGGCCGGCAAATCATTGAGCTGCTAATCCAGGCGGATGAAGGGAAAACGGTCCCCTCCTTCATTGACACGGGGATACAGGAAATTACGATCAGCGCCGCCAGCGAGCTGGAGATGATCCTGAAGCCGGAGAAATCGCATCGCCGCCCATAACCGGCGCTGTCCCGCTGATAGGAAACAATATACACTGCGCCCAATGTGGCAACCACGACTGCCCCGGTTCTTAACTACCCATGTAAAACAACAAAAAGACTGGCTCACAGCCAGTCTTTTTTGCGGAAAAACCAGAACATCCCGCCGCCAATCACCACCATAAACGCCAGCACCGTATGAAATCCGTAAGGGGAATGCAGCTCAGGCATCCATTCGAAGTTCATGCCGTATATACCGGTAATCAAGGTCAACGGGCTGAAAATAATCGTCATGCCGGTAAAAATGCGCATGATGTCGTTCGCGCGGCTGGCCAGGCTCGATTGGTAGGCCTCGCGCAAGTTCGCGATCAGGTCGCGGAACGTATCGAACGATTCCGCGATTTTGACCGAGTTCTCATAGACGTCGCTGAAATATTTTTGCAGCTGGTCGTTAATGAGCCGCAGCTCCTTTTTATTCAAGGCATGAATAACTTCCTTTTGTGGTCCCAGCACCTTCTTGAGCCACAAAATTTCGGAGCGCATCCCGATAATTTGCTCCAGATGCGATTTTTTGGTATGCATCAAAATATCTTCTTCCAGCTTCTCGATTTTGTCCTCGATCCGGTCGATAACAGTGAAATAATTGTCCACCACCAGGTCCACCAGGTGATACAGGAAATGATCGGGCGTATTGACCTCTTCTTCCCACAGTACCGGCTTCACGGTGCGGATTTCGCTTATTTTTTGCTTGGTCACGGTGATAATAACCGATTTAAACAAAAACATGTTCAGCGCCCGCAGGAATATCTCTTCATCATCATAACGGATGCTGTTAATGACAATAAAATAATGATTCTCATAAATCTCAATCTTTGGCCGCTGCTCTTCCTCGGACATGCAGTCCTCTACAGCCAGGTCATGCAGGTGGAACAAGGGCTGGAGCAGCTCCAGATCTTCCACATTGGCATCGATCCAATAAAACCCGTGTTCAGGAGGAATGGATATGAGGCTGACATCCTCCACTGCATGAAACTCTCCGTTGTTCACCAACCGTACCTTCATCCGTCTCACACCTTCCATGAGTGCTGTTCCCCCATGGCAAGAACGAGATAATCCGGACAAAGCCAGCTAGGTTATGATTGGCTGGTCCAAATGCAGACGCCGGCTGCCAAGGGGGAAGCAATATTCAGTTGTACTGCCATCAGCTTGCTACTCCTGGGGTCGCCGTCCATACTGTCTGCACCTCATTCGTCATGGTTTTGCCAAGTCTGGCATGTATAAGTATACTCCCTGCCTCCTCACGCGCACAACATGATTTTGTGGAATCCGGGTTCATTTCCGGTTACAGTTCCGCTTGACGAATGAGAGGAATTCGTATACATTTAGGATAACCATTTTTACGAATTGAATAGCTGTAATCGCTCATGAAGAGTAGGTGGAGGGACTAGCCCTATGATACCCGGCAACCGACGATCCATAGTCATATGGATAGCACGGTGCTAATTCTTGCTGAAACCATTCCGGTTTCGAGAGATGAGAGAGGACATGGATACGTTAAGCCTGCCTTTCTCGTGGAGAAAGGCTTTTTTGTTTTTTTGAATTTTACATCCGATAAGGAGTGATAGACATGCCGATCAAAATTCCTGACAACCTGCCGGCTAAAGAAGTATTAGACCGGGAAAACATTTTCACCATGGATGAAAGTGTGGCCTTTGCCCAAGACATCCGCCCGCTGCGGATTGCGATTTTGAATTTAATGCCGACGAAGGAAACGACGGAGACACAAATTTTGCGTCTGATCGGCAATACCCCGCTGCAGCTGGAATTCGTTCTGCTGCATCCCAAAACGCATACCTCCAAGAACACATCGGCCGAGCATTTGAACATGTTCTACAAGACGTTCGAGGATGTGAAGGACGAGTTTTTCGACGGGATGATTATTACGGGCGCGCCGGTGGAGACGTATGATTTTGAAGAGGTGACCTACTGGAGGGAGCTTCAGCAGATTATGGACTGGAGCACAACCAATGTGACATCCACATTCCATATATGTTGGGGCGCGCAAGCCGGCCTCTACCATCACTTCGGTGTTCCGAAATATCCGCTGCCGGGTAAGATGTTCGGTGTGTTCCCTCATTATATTAGTACACAAAACGTAAAGCTGCTGCGGGGCTTTGATGAAACGTTCTTCGTGCCGCAATCACGCCACACCGAGGTGCGCCGGGAAGACATCGAGAAGGTGCCGGAGCTGGAGATTCTTTCGGAATCCGAAGAAGCGGGCGTGTACATCGTTGCGACGAAGGACGGAAAGCATATTTTTGTAACCGGCCATTCGGAATACGATTCCTTGACCCTGAAGTGGGAGTATGACCGTGACGTCACGAAGGGGCTGCGGATCGATGTGCCGAAAAACTATTTCCCGGACGACAACCCGGACAAGACGCCGTTCAATACCTGGCGGGCCCATGCCAACTTGTTGTATTCCAACTGGCTGAATTATTATGTATATCAGATGACGCCGTTTGATTTGCAAACCCGCAAGCAGGTTCATTTATAAAAAATATCCAGCAGCTAATCTCAGGAGGAATTCGTTCATGAAAATCGAAAGCCGTTTGGCCCAAATCGGTTCACAGGAGGAGCCGGTTACCGGCGCAGTAAGCTTTCCTATCTATCAGGCAACCGCATTCCGTCATCCCCGTCTCGGACAGAGCACGGGGTTTGACTACGCCCGCACCAAGAGTCCGACTCGCGCGGTGCTGGAAGCTGCTGCGGCAGAGCTGGAATCCGGCGATGCCGGCTTCGCCTGCAGCTCCGGGATGGCTGCATTGCAGACCATCTTCGCTCTGTTCAGTCAAGGGGACCATCTGCTGGTATCTCTGGATTTGTACGGAGGGACTTACCGGCTGCTGGAGCGCATCATGTCCCGTTTCGGGGTGAGCGCCTCTTATATCGATACCAATGATATTCAGGCGCTGGAGGAAGCTTTCCGTCCGGGAAGCACAAAAGCGCTTCTCATCGAGACGCCGACCAACCCGCTGATGATGATTACGGATATTGAAGCGGTGTGTACATGGGCGAAGGGCAAAGGGATTTTATCCATTGTCGACAATACGCTGCTGACACCGTTTTTCCAGCGGCCTCTCGAGCTCGGCGCGGATATTATTATCCACAGCGCGACCAAGTATTTGGGCGGTCATAATGATGTGCTGGCCGGTCTGATCGTGACGAAGGGCCAGGAGCTGTCCGAGCAAATGGCGTTCCTTCACAATTCCATCGGGGCTGTTCTGAATCCGCAGGATTCCTGGCTGCTGATGCGCGGCATGAAGACGCTGGCGCTTCGGATGGAGCGGCATCAGTACAACGCCACCCGGATGGCCGAATATTTGCAGAATCACCCCATGGTGGAGCAGGTGTATTATCCGGCCCTGCCCGAGCACCCGGGGCACGAGATTCAAAATAAACAATCATCGGGCAACACCGGAATTTTCTCCTTCAAAATGACGGATGCCCGCTATATCGAACCGATTTTGCGGCATGTGAAGCTTATTGCTTTTGCGGAGAGCCTGGGCGGGGTAGAATCGCTGATGACGTACCCGGCGGTTCAAACCCATGCCGACATTCCGGAAGAAATACGCCGCCAGGTCGGTGTTGACGATCGCCTGCTGCGGTTCTCTGTAGGTATTGAGCATATCGAGGATCTGATTGACGATATTTCCCGCGCCTTTGAGCTTGCTAAGGCGGAGGTTGAAGGAGGCGCGGCAAATGGCAAGTAAAAAAGAGCAGAACGGTCCGGACAAGCGTCAATTCTCCACACGGCTGCTTCATTTCGGCGCAGAGATTGATGAGGCGACCGGAGCGTCGAGCGTTCCGATTTATCAGGCTTCCACATTCCATCATCATTCTTTGGATAACCCGCCGGAGTTTGATTACACCCGTTCCGGCAACCCGACCCGCCAAGCGCTGGAGGATTACATTGCGCTGCTGGAGGGCGGCGCGCGCGGCTTCTCGTTCTCTTCGGGAATGGCGGCCATTTCGACGACCTTTATGCTGCTCTCGGCCGGAGACCATATCATCTGCACGGAGGATGTATACGGCGGCACATACCGTCTGTTGACCAGCATCCTGCCGCGGATGAACATTGAAACGACGTTTGTGGACATGACGGATCTGGAGCAGGTCAAAGCGGCGCTGAAGCCGAATACAAAGGCGGTTTTCCTGGAAACGCCGTCGAACCCGACGCTCAAAATTACCGACATCGGAGCGGTCTGCGAATGGGCGAAATCGCATGATTTGCTGACAATGCTGGATAACACCTTCATGACGCCGTACCACCAGCGCCCAATTGAGCATGGGGTTGATATTGTGCTGCACAGCGCGACCAAGTTCCTGGGCGGGCACAGCGATCTGCTCGCAGGCCTTGCTGTTGTAGCGAATGACAGCCTGGGCCAACGGTTAAAGCAGCTGCAGAACGGAATGGGAACCGTACTGGGCGTATACGATTCCTGGCTGCTGATGCGCGGCATGAAGACGCTGCAAGCGCGGATGGAAGCGTCCGAGCGTTCCGCCCGCAAGCTGGCGGAGTGGCTCGTTCAGGAGCCGGGCATTGAACAGGTGTACTATCCGGGACTTTTGAATCATCCTGGACGGGAGATTCATGAGAAGCAGTCGCTCGGCTACGGCGCAGTCGTTTCCTTTGATGTCGGCTCCGGCGAGCGGGCAAGGCAGGTGCTTGACAAGGTGACGATTCCGCTGGTCGCAGTCAGCCTCGGCGCTGTAGAGAGCATTTTGTCTTATCCGGCGATGATGTCCCACGCCGCTATGCCTCGCGAGGTGCGTCTGGAGCGGGGAATCGGAGACGGCTTGCTCCGGTATTCCGTAGGGCTGGAGCACATTGATGATATCATTTCGGACCTGAAGCAAGCATTGCGGTAGGCCCTGCATCACACCTAAAAATAGGCCGAACCAACAGACAAAATTCGACATTTTTCAACTGTTCAAATCAACTTTCCTTATGGTATATTGAGGAAAGTTGATTTGTTTTTTTATGAATTAAACCGAATTTGCGCTCCTATACAGCCTGTAAACGCCCTGTTTTGCCAGAAGAAGAGGGATCGTTTATTTGTGAAGTAGAACGTGTGCCTTTTATTTGGGGAAGTGAAGGGGGACCAGCATGCTTCGATCCACGTTTTGGACGAAATGGAGACAACGGGTCACACAGCTTTTGTATTTGCCTCTCACGAATCAGGCACTGAAATACTTTCCGCCGGAATTTACGCTGCGGGACCCCATTTTTTCTCTGGTTCACCGCCACCGGTCCGAGGGACATGGCTGCGCGCTTCTTTTGTTCAATATGGAGAACTACCACACTTTGCTGACCACCTTCACCGGCGAGATGCTGGAAAGAATGCATGCTCAGATTAAACAGCTGATGAAGGAGCAGATGCTGCATCACTGGAAAGCCCGTGAAATTATTGGCGTACGCCAAGTCAATGGCGAAAGCTTTTGCCTCTACATCCGCTGCAAGCAGGACACGAAGTATGATGAGCTGCAGCAGAAGGCCCAGAAGCTGCGGAAGGATATGGAGCAGGCTTTGAAGCAGCATGCCGAGCTGCCGTTTGCCGGGAAAATTCATTTCCAGGTCGGCTGCCAGAAGCTTGATATGGATACAGGCGACACGCGCGCGGCGCTGCTCAGCGCGTTTCATTATGCACATGCGATTGCCACGAAGAAGCTGTCGGCCCATTTCAGCCATTCCAGACAGCAGCTTCATGAGATATTAAATGAAGAGAATATTACCGTCCTGGCGCAGCCGATTATCCGTTTGCGGGACAGCCAGGTGTACGGCTGGGAGTTTCTGACCCGCGGTCCGAGGGACACGCCGTATCATCTGCCGGACGAGTTGTTTGATTTTGCTTATCAGGCGGATTTGCTCACCCGGCTTGAGCTGGTTGTTATAAAGAAGGTGTTCCAGGAAATCTCCGTCCGCGGCATCCGGGAGCAGGTGTTTATTAATGTGACGGCGGTGTCTCTGAATCACCCGCTATTTTTACAGCGCCTGATGGAGCTTCTGGACGAATATGCAGTCATTATGCCGTGCCAAATCGTATTTGAAATTACGGAGCGCCATTCCATCCGGGATTTCGACCATATGAACTCGATTTTGCGCAGCTACCGGTCCCATGGGTTTCGGTTTGCGGTGGATGATGCCGGCGCAGGCTACTCCAGCCTGCAATCGATAAGCGAGCTGATCCCGGACATTATCAAGATTGACAAATCCGTGATCCAGAATATTGATCAAACTCTGGCGAAGCAGTCGCTGCTGAAGGCGCTGCTGCTCTTCGCGGAGAATATCAACTGCGAAGTCGTCGCTGAAGGCGTGGAGCGCCAGGAGGAGGCCGATGTGCTTCTCCGCCATGAGGTTCAGATGGGACAGGGTTATTTCTTTGCGAAGCCAGGTCGTCTGCTGCCGGTTCCGGTCCCTGTGCAAACTGCCATCATTTAGCCATAACGTTACCCCCCTAGCGCCCCCTACGGCGCTATTTTTTTTAGTTCGATTGTGATAGGATTAGGTCATATGGATGGAGACGGAGGAACAGACTATGAGCAGCATTGACTTGATTTTGGACAAAGCATTAGCGGGCGAGCGGCTGAATTTGGAAGACACCATCAAGCTATGGGAATCGGACGAAATCGAGAAGATGGGGCGGGCCGCCAACCAGATCATGCTGCGTCATCACCCGGAGCCGATTACTACCTTTGTCGTAGGGCGCAATATTAACTATACCAACGTATGCGATGTATTTTGCAGATTCTGTGCATTTTACCGCCGACCGGGACATCAAGAAGGCTATGTGCTGCCTAACGATGTCATTCTGCAAAAAATTCAGGAGACGGTGGATGTAGGCGGTACGGAAATTTTGATGCAGGGCGGCGTGAACCCGGATTTGCCTTTCAGCTACTATCTGGACCTGCTGCGGGAAATTAAGCAGCGCTTCCCTGATATTACGATGCACTCGCTGTCCGTGGCCGAAATAGCCAAGATGCAGGAACTGTCCGGCCTGCCGATGGAGGAGGTGCTGCGCCAGCTGAAGGAGGCTGGACTGGACTCGCTTCCAGGCGCAGGAGCCGAGATACTTGATGACCGGACCCGCCGCAAAATCAGCCGGTTGAAGGGCTCCTGGACCGAGTGGATTGATACGATGATTACGGCCAATAAGGTCGGACTGCATACAACGGCGACGATGGTTATCGGCTTCGGCGAGAGCATGGAGGAGCGGGCGCTTCATCTGCACCGGCTGCGGGACGCGCAGGACATCATTATCCGGGAAGGCTATCCGACGCCGGGCTTCCTTGCCTTCATCGTCTGGACGTTCCAGTCCGACTTCACCAACATGAAGGCGGAGAAGGTTTCCGCAGAGGAGTACTTGAAGGCAGTAGCCATTGCCCGGCTTACGCTGGACAACATTCCGAATTTCCAGTCGTCCTGGGTGACGATGGGGGCGGATGTAGGCAAGCTGTCACTGGAATATGGCTGCAACGATTTCGGCAGCACGATGCTGGAGGAGAACGTCGTTTCGGCGGCGGGCACTACGCATAAGGTGAACATTGATTTGATTCTCAAGCTGATCCGTGAAGCGGGCAAAATTCCGGCCCGTCGCGATACGAAGTATAATCTGCTGAAGGTATACGAGGCGCATGAAAGTGCGGATCGGGACTTCATTATGCAGAACTAAAGAGCTGGCGGCCCTCCATGAAGCGTGAATGAAGCGCGGTTGGAGGGCTTTTGTTTCATGATTTACTCGTCACGCGGCGCTGGATTCCCAGCTTCTGCACAAGAGAGAAAAATTTTCGTTCACCAAATTGTCGCATTATTTTGACAATTATCATACAATAGAGTTACATCACAGTAGGGACGTGGTTTTCGATTCCTGCAGACAAGATGCAACCTTCCTGTACCTTGGATGTGATGCTGCAGCACTTAAATACAGATAGAGGAGGGGAAGACCATGCGAGGTAATGCGGCGGAGTACTACAACATCATTTCTTTCATCAAGGAGATTGAGCGGCTGAAAAATATTACCCGGACGGCCTGGACCAGTGAGAAGCGCCAGGAAAGCGTGGCGGAGCACTCCTGGCGGCTGGCGATGTACGCTTTCGTATTGGGGGATTATTTTCCTGACTATGATATGGCCAAGGCGGTTCAGCTCAGCCTGATTCATGATATGGGGGAGGCGTTCGAGGGTGACATCTCTGCCAAGCTTGAGGTGGATCAGAAGCAGAAGCTGAAAACCGAGGAGTACGCGATGAATACGATAACGGCGACGCTCCCGGAACCGATCCGGACCCGAATCATGGAGCTGTGGTGGGAGTACAACCTGGGCGAGACGAAGGAAGCGAAGCTTGTCAAGGCGATAGATAAGATGGAGACCATCATTCAGCACAATCAGGGCGACAACCCGGCTAACTTCGATTATGAATTCAACCTGGCATACGGAAAAAAGTATGCGGAATTTGACCCCATTATTCAGGCGATCCGGAGCTTAATTGACGGGGACACCAGCTTGAAAATAAGGAGAACCCACTTTGGCTGATACAGTACACGTATCCGATTTTGTCCTGCTTTTATAAGACATCCCTTCGCAGCGGCCTGTCCTGCTGGTGGGGATGTCTTTTTGATTTTACATGAGGTTAAGCTGCGTTTGGGCGCCGCGCGGCCTTCTGCGAGGCAGGCAAGCCCTTCGCAATTGTTTCATGTTCCTTAAATGGAATGCGCCTTCCCTGCATATACTAGAAGTAATTCGCTTTTTGGGAAGGAGTGAAGGGATGGAGCTGTTTACTTTGGTTACTATGGAGCCGGACGAGGAAAGCCGCAGCCTGCTGAAAACACTTGTAAAGCGGGAGCTCGGCAGTCTGCTCGGCACCGGAAGCGGCGTAAAGCTGATTGAAGAGGCGTATCCGACTCATGCAGTGCTGCGCTGTTATGGCAAATTGCCCGGTTTTTCCTTGTGCCGGACCGGAGAAGAAGTATACCGCAGAGCCGCGCAAGCGATTGCCGACTACATTATAGAGCATGAGGAACGACCGCTGCTGCGGGGTATTATTACACGGGAGTACGGGTATGGCGATTCGGGCGAGCTGGAGGTGATCGAGCCGTACTGCCTTCGCCTTCTTGACCCCTCGGACGAGCACGGATTTGAGGAAATGACGGCTTTACAGCGCCGCAAAAACAAAATCATCGCCTCCGTGCAGGAATACTTCAGAGAGGACATTCGGCTCCATATGAACGGATTTATCCGCTTTCGGCTGAATGAATATTGGAGCGAGCTGCGCGATGTGGCCGAATACGCCATGGATGAATATGTTATGGATAAGCAGTATCAGGATTTTATTTCCCTGCTGAAATATTTCGTGTATGTGCAGGACACCAAAATGCCGGTCGCCCATCTGCTGCATAACGGAGGCCATGAGTTTTCCCTGCTGAACGAGCATATGGTTCCGATTGAGACGAAACCGGCCGAGGTCACCTTCGAGCTGTCGGGCAAGGAAATTAACTTCGAGGATATGATTGTCAGCACGCTGATTACGATGTCCCCGCAGCGGATTTATATTCACACCCATGAGCCGGAGGCACCGGTCATTCAAACGATTATGAATATTTTCGAGCATCGGACCGTACTTTGTACATCTGGTTCTTGACCTTGGTCACGAACCTCATTATAATGGAAGCATTGCCGGATAAACAGCTTTGCTGTCCTTTTCGGAGGTACAATGCCTGTTTATTAGCTGGATTAGAGCCGTTTGTAGAAGCGAGACTCCTATCATTTCTAATCTGGTAAAAGTGTTTGAGCAAAGACATGAATGTCTTCACCGTCCGTTCAGAGAGGGGAGCCTAGGCTGCAAGCTCCTTCGGCATCGGGAAGCCGTTTACCCCTTTGTAAGCTGTGATGCGGAACATGCGGATGATTTCCAGAAATTGACCGTAGTATGCATTGCCGGGAGTTCCCGTTACAGAACAAATGAAGCGCTGACTCGAAGCTGGCATGCCAGAGCGGGCGGCGGAATTCAGGGTGGAACCACGAGAAGCACACTCGTCCCTAGCGGGATGGGTGTTTTTTTGTTACTAAATCCAAGGAGATGAATGAAAATGTCCGTAAAAGTAACACTGCCGGACGGCGCTGTACGCGAGTACGAGCAGGGCGTAACCATTGAAGACATCGCCGGCTCCATCAGCTCCGGTCTGAAGAAAAATGCAATCGGGGGCAAAATTAACGGCAAATCCGTAGACTTGTCCCGTACATTGGAAGAGGATGCCGCGATTGAAATCGTCACTCTCGACAGCGCAGACGGGCTGGAGGTTTACCGTCACAGCACTGCGCATTTGATGGCTCAGGCCCTTAAACGCATCTATGGCGATGACAAGGTAAAGCTTGGTATCGGCCCAGTCATCGAAGACGGCTTCTACTATGACATCGATATCGAGACTCCCATTTCCGTTGAGGATTTGGCGGCTATTGAGAAGCAAATGGAGCGCATCATTCAAGAGAACCTGCCGATTACCCGCCGGGTTGTGAGCCGTGAAGAGGCGTTGGCGATTTTCCGCGGCATGAACGATCCGTACAAAATCGAGCTGATTAACGACCTGCCCGAGGATGCTGAACTCACCATTTACGATCAGGGCGAATTTTTTGACCTGTGCCGCGGGCCGCATCTGCCGTCCACCGGACGAATTAAAGCCTTCAAGCTATTGAGCGTAGCCGGAGCCTACTGGCGCGGCAATGCCAACAACAAGATGCTGCAGCGTATTTATGGAACAGCGTTCCCGAAAAAAGCGCAATTGGACGAGCATCTGCATTTGCTGGAGGAAGCCAAAAAACGCGACCACCGCAAGCTAGGCAAAGAGCTGAAAATTTTCAGCTTCTCGCGCGAGGTGGGCCAAGGGCTTCCGCTGTGGCTGCCCAAGGGCGCCAAGCTTCGCCGGACGCTGGAGCGTTATATTGTAGATTTGGAAGAAAAGCTTGGCTACAGCCATGTCTATACGCCGGTGCTTGCTAACGTGGAGCTGTACAAAACCTCCGGCCACTGGGATCATTACAGCGAGGACATGTTCCCGAAAATGATCATGGACAACGAGGAGCTTGTTCTTCGTCCGATGAACTGCCCGCACCATATGATGGTGTACAAAAGCGAAATGCGCAGCTACCGCGATTTGCCGGTACGTATTGCGGAGCTGGGCACCATGCACCGTTACGAAATGTCCGGCGCTCTGACCGGCCTGCACCGCGTTCGCGCTATGACGCTGAACGACGCTCATATTTTTTGCCGCCCGGACCAAATTAAAGATGAATTTGCGCGGGTCGTCAACCTGATCCGTCAAGTATATGAGGACTTCGGCATTACCGACTACCGCTTCCGCTTGTCGTACCGCGATCCGAAGGACACGGAGAAATATTTCCAGAACGATGCCATGTGGGAAATGTCCCAGCGTATGCTCCGTGAGGTTATTGAGGAGCTGGATCTGCCGTTCTTCGAGGCGGAAGGCGAAGCCGCGTTCTACGGGCCGAAGCTGGACGTGCAAATTAAAACTGCATTGAAAAAAGAAGAAACCTTATCGACCGTTCAGCTGGACTTCCTGCTGCCGGAGCGCTTCCAGCTCGAATATATCGGCGATGACGGTCAGAAGCACCGTCCGGTTGTTATTCACCGCGGCATTATCAGCACCATGGAGCGGATGACCGCGTTCCTGCTGGAGAACTTTGCGGGCAATCTGCCGACCTGGCTGTCTCCTGTACAAGCCCAGGTGATTCCGGTTTCGCCGGCGTTCGAGGCTTATACGAATGAAGTGACCGAGAAGCTGCGGCAGGCGGGTATCCGGGTTGAATCCGATCTGCGCAACGAGAAGCTCGGCTACAAAATCCGCGAAGCACAGCTGGAGAAAATCCCTTACATGCTCGTAGTCGGGGAGAATGAACAGTCGAACGGAACGCTGAGCGTGCGCAAACGCGGAGAAGGCGATCTGGGCGCGAAGCTGGTTGCAGACGTTATTGCGATGATTGGCGAAGATATCGGCGGCAAACGTTTCTAAGTGAAGCCGGTGTAATGAATAAGGCTCTGGGACCGTGTGGATATGCGGCTCTCAGGGCCTGTTTGTTTTAAAAAATGATTATTTTTTCCGAACTTGGGCACCCTCTCTAACAGGGAGGGTTCCTACATGGATTCTACGACGAACTCCCCGGCCAGATGGTTTAGCTGCTTTATGCTGTGCATCGTGCTTGTTGCGGTACCAGGGCAGTGGGAACCACCGGACCGGGGAGTCGAAGCAAAGCCGTATTTACCCGTAACGATAGAACAGCCATCGTTCAAGAAGGTCAGCACCCCCAGCATCTCCGCGGCGACGCCAGTCACAACGCAAGCGGCTGAGGCGGGCAAGGTGAGGACCGCGCGTTATCGTTCAGCTCAGGAGCTGATGGAGACGAACAAAAGATATCCCGCGCTGCATGAGGATATATCCGGCTTTACAGCCAAGGAAGTTGTTGCCACCGGCTATTACGCCGGAGTCGAGTCAACGGGCAAGAAGCCCGGTCATCCTTCGTATGGAATTACCTATTCCGGTGTTCAGGTCCGGCGTGATGTATATTCCACGATTGCCGCCGATCCGAAGGTATTTCCGATTGGTACGGTACTGTATATTCCAGATTACGGCTATGCGGTAGTCGCAGATACCGGGTCGGCCATCAAAGGAAACATTATCGATTTGTATTTTAATAAAAAAGAAGATGTCTACAAAGAATGGGGCAAGCGCAAAGTCAATGTATATGTTATTGAGTGGGGGAAAGGGAAAATGACGGAAGCCGCTCTGAAGCAAATGAACGATACGGCGCTGGCTCCTTAACCGGATACGGGAAGCTTGGGATAAGTGAGAATTCTTATCACAAGCTTCTTTTATTTATAGACCGGATATGTTACAATTTATGGAGTTATTGTAAACGCATACATCTTGTTTTCAGGTTGGAGATGGGGAGATGAAAAGCGGGATGTGGACTTTTTTGGAGTCAGAAAGCGCTCAGAGCCCGGAAAACCATGACGCGCTGCTGAACGAGCTGTATCGTCAAATGTTTATCGTGGCGTACGCCTTTGTCCGCGATCGTACGGATGCCATGGATATCGTCCAGGAGGCTTGGCTCAAAATACTAATAAACATCGATACCCTGAAATCACCGGATAAGATTATCGCCTGGGCCAAGACGATTACAACCAATACGGCTATTAACTTGCTGCGCCGCAAGTCGCTGCACACACGGGTAACCGGATACGAGGTCGATCCGTGCTTGGCGATAGATGAACAGGCGGCCGGACTGGAGATGTATCTGGTTCGCAAGGAGATTTGGGACAGCATCGGCCAGCTGGATGAGGAGAGCCGCAAAATTTTCGAGCTTAAATTTGTATACGGCTTTACCGATAAGGAAATCGCTGCGATGCTGGAGCTGCCGGCCGGAACGGTGAAGGCCAAGGTGCATCGCGGCAAGGAGCGGCTTCGCGCGGAGCTGACACATATATACGAAATGGATTCGTAAGGGCTGGAATCACAGCCTAATCCTAGGAATAAAACAGGCCTTCTCTCCTCATAATAAGGTTGTGCAGGGGAGGTGACTTGAACAATGGCCAACAACAAGAACAAGAACAAAAATGTGAATAACCAGCAAAACAAGGCTGAATTTGCTGAAGAGGTTTCGGCAAACAATGCCAACCGGGCGGCAACTAACGCTCAATCCAATAACGCAAACGAATAATAATGCATCACAGCTGCAAACACAGCGGGGTCGTCTGATGAAACAGGCGGCCCTTTTTTCAATTCGACTCCGCACCGCGCGCAGCTCCCAGCGCGCGGTGTTTCGCTGCATGACGGCCGTCGGTCGACCACAGACATCGTTTGATTATAATGTAAGCGAATTTAAACCGGAATGGAAATGAGTAGAGCAAGTTGAATAATCAGGGGGGGGCGCGTCGCGGATTGCCAGTGATTAGTGTAATCGGCATTGCCACAGCTGCTCTGGCTTTTTTACTGCCGGGTCTGTGGCCGGGGATTATTGTCGTGGCACAGGAAATCAAGAAGCTGGCGGAGTAAAGCAAGGAAGCCGCAGCCATTGTAGATGAGCAGATGCGGCCTTTTGGGATTTTTGACATGGAATTGATGTTACATTAATTTACGCATTCCCATCAAAAAACACTTGCAAAAACCGAATAATGGTGTAAACTAGCGTTATGAATGTTCACATTAATCGGCAGGTGAGTTATCGTGATGGATGCAGTGCGTAATAATAATACGGCAGGCACACGGCTTAAACAGCGCAAGGCTGCGGAAGTGTTTCCTTTTTTGGAGGCGTATATTGCCCGTAAAGAGCAGCAGATTGCTGACATCGAGCAGGTTGTTGAACGGTATGAGCATAAGCGGATGAAGGAAGAGCAGGCGTACCAGACGATGTCCCCGCTGCGCCGAATGTTCTCCGGCAAGAAGCATGATCATCATCTGGCGGTCGAGTACATTCATTATGTCAAACAGCCGATGGAGCAGGTCAGAAGGCTCCGGCTGGAGGTTGAAGCGGCCAAGTCGATTATGAGCAGCTCACAGCCGGGAGATTTGATTACATTAAGTGAGGATTTGTCCGGTGCGCTGGAGCTGTAGCCGAGAAGCCTTGCATCACGGAACTTAGAATGAAATACGGGGTTTGAGTATGTATACCCTGCAGTCGTAATGGCTGCAGGGTTTATTTTTGTCTGGTGAAGGAGCTGCTTTCACACCGGGGAGGCGACAGAAAGTCATGACGGTTTTAGATCAACTTGACGGCGGTCGGTCGACCACACGCGGACCCTAGACCGCCCGCATAGCCTGCCTCACTTCGCAGTTTCGGTATATGCACATAGCCCGGTCCGCATAAAAAGCCCTCACCAAGCTTAGAAAGCGGGATAGTCAAAGGGCACAGAGGAGGTGAGCGGGATAAGGGAAGAAAAAAGAAGCGCTTCTCCGGCGGAGAAGCGCTTCTTTTATTTCTTCTTGAATGTTAGCTTTTGTTAGCTTTAATGATCCTTCTTCAAGGCATTCAAGTCGATAAAATCCTTTTCCTGGCTGTAGGCGGGGACGCCGTGAATACCGACATCAAGACCGATTAGCTCTTCATCCCGGCTGACACGGAGCTTGACTACCGTGCCGATTAGCTTGAGCGCCGCCCAGGTCAGCAGGAAGCCCCAAACGCATACAACGACGAGCCCGAGCGCTTGGACGCCCAGCAGCCTCCAGCCGCCGCCATAAAATAAGCCGGCTGTCGTCCCGCCGGTAAGCTCCGGGATAGCGAACAGCCCGACGGCCAGTGTGCCGATGCTGCCGCTGACGCCGTGAACGGCAAAGGCGCCGACAGGGTCGTCGATGCCGCGTTTTTCCAGCAATTCGGTCGCGAGCACCATGGCGATTCCGCTGAGAATACCGATAAGAATAGCGGCGGCGTCGGAAACAAAGGCGCAGCCGGCGGTGATGCCGACCAGACCCGCCAGGGCGCCGTTGATGACCATCGGGGGATCGGATTTCTTATAGCGGATCATCGTAAACAGGATGCAGGTAGCACTCCCCGCGGCGGCGGAAAGCATCGTCGTCACAGCGATATGACCGATCGATGTATTCGTGGCGCTAAGGGTACTGCCGGAGTTGAAGCCGAACCAGCCGAACCAGAGAATAAAGGCGCCGACTGAGGCGAGCGGCAGGTTGGAGGGCGGCACGATATTGGCCGATCCGTCTGCGGCAAATTTGCCGATGCGGGGACCGATAATCATCGCCGCGGCGAGCGCCGAGAAGCCGCCAAGACCGTGAATAACAGCCGAACCGGCAAAGTCTATCATGCCCAGCTGCAGCAGCCAGCCGTTAACGCTCCATACCCAGTGGCCGGCAATTGGATAGATGAGGCCCGTCATAACAATGGTATACAAAATATAAGCCCGGAAATTAACACGCTCCGCAACGGCCCCGGAGACGATCGAGATGACGGCGATAACAAAGGCGCACTGGAACAGCCAGTAGGTTTCGTGATTAATCGACAGGTCAATATGCGACAAATCGCCGCCAAGCATAAAGCCGCTCGTTCCGATAAACCCGCCGGCATCCGTACCGTACATAATGGCAAAGCCAAAAATATAAAACACCAGGGCTCCGAAAGCAATATCGACAAACACCTTCATAATAATGCTCACGGCGTTTTTCTGACGGACAAATCCGGCTTCCAGCAAAGCGAATCCGCCCTCCATGAGCAAAATCATTGCCGCGGTCAGGACGACCCAAATCGTATCCACGCCGCTGGCCAATTGTTTCAGGTCCAGCTCCAACCGTTCCACTCCTTACATGTGATGTTGTAATCGTTTCCGCAGTCCATTATAAGTGTCTGTTGATAAGTATGTCAACGAAAGGTGTTAGTATTTATTACGTGATTTTACTGGAAACCGGGCTCATAAAAAGGAGGCCGGAGGTTCATCCTAAAAAATAGCATGCTTCCGATGACTAACCCTTAAAGGAGTGTCGACATTATGATTCCGTTAACGTCCGCTATCGAAGGCCATGAGCTTGATTTTGCCAATTTGAGAGACCGGCTGTCCGGCAGCGGCTTTACCCTCGGCGGCAATTGGGATTACACCCATGGTTCGCTAGATCGTCCTCTGGATGAACGCCATACCGTATTTTTGCGAATTCCCTTTGATGTTATCCGGGGCGAGCTGGACGGGGACGACGATAACCCGGAGGCGGTTGTCCGAATCGGAACGCCTTATGTATTGAAGCATTTATATGAAGACAATACGGATCAGGATACCCAGCCTCGCATATACGGCGCGCTTGTGGATCAGTTCGCGGCCCCTATTGACAAGGATGCGGATGTGGAGCAAAATTGGGTCGAACAAGCGGCGGCTGTATTAAAGGAAGCCGAGCAGCAAATCCGCCCGTAACTTTTTAACTGCGCTTTATCTTCTTTTAAGGTTCATTTAAGCTACGGGGTCCAATATATAGACATCAGGACATTAGCAAATTATGAATTCAAACACATAAATGACCTTAGAAGGAGGCAGTTCAAAATGGAAGACAACAAACGCAAGGATGACAACCTTTTCTACCGCAGCGGAGGCGCAGCAAATGGTGATGGCAAGGAACAGGGCGATAGCAGCAAGCCATCTGCAGAATCAGGCCAATCCTCCTCTTCCTTCTATTATTCCTACGGACCGTACAAATCAAACGGCGAGAATGAGAATGGAAGCCGGTATACCACCTACTCGACTTCAAATGGAGAAGCGGCCAGCGCCGATGTTTCCGCTCCGCGTCCGGTCAGACCGTATGCAAGCTCTCAGGTGCATGTGTCCCCTACCCAAAGTGAGGCGAAATGGGAGTACGGCCCGCCGAAAAAACGAACCGGCTGGAAAAGCATGTTCGCCGCCTTTATGGCCGGCGCCGTTCTCGTCGGGGGCTTGATGGTTACCTCTGACCGGTTAAACCTGTTTACGCCGAAGCAGGCCGTTCAATCGGCGGCGGCCGGAACAGGAAGCACGCTCGTCTCGTCTTCGGGCGGCGGCGGAGTAACCACGGCTGTAGCAAGCACAGCCCGTCCGAACTCGATTGCTGATTTGGTCGATCAGGCAAGCCCGGCGGTGGTGAAGATTGACACGTATGTGAAGTCTTCCTCCTCCTCCTCCCGCAGCCGCAGCTCGAATCCGTTTTTTAATAATGACGATATTTACCGTTATTTCTTCGGCAACGGCGGTCAGCTTCCTGACAGCGGCAATAGCGGGGGAAGCGGCGGTCAGCAAAGCCAGCGGCAGCAGGCGGGTGTAGGCTCTGGATTTATTTTTGACAAATCGGGTTATATCTTGACCAACCAGCACGTATTGGAAGGGGCCGACGAGGTAGAAGTCGAGGTACTGGGCTTCAAAGAGCCGTTCAAGGCTGAAGTGCTCGGAACCTCCCGCGATCTGGACCTTGCGGTCATTAAGATTACGGGCGATCAGGATTTCTCCGTGCTTCCGATTGGCGATTCCGATCAGCTTCGCGTCGGGGATTGGGTCACAGCTATCGGGAACCCGATGGGCTTCGATCACACCGTTAGTGTCGGCGTGCTGAGCGCCAAGGAGCGGGAAATTACGATTAGTCAGTCCAACCAGCAAGCGCGGAAATACCAGCACCTGCTGCAGACGGATGCTTCCATCAACCCGGGCAACTCCGGCGGACCGCTCATTAACATGAACGGGGAAGTCATTGGCATTAATACCGCTGTCAGCTCGGAAGCGCAGGGCATCGGCTTCGCCATTTCGACCGGCACGATCAAATCGGTGCTCGACAATTTGAAAAATAACGTGAAGGTGCCAAGCCCGTTCATCGGCGTGCGGATTCAGGATATCCCGTCCGACTGGACGAAGCAGCTTAAGGTTGACAGCACGGATGGCGTTGTTGTCATCTCCGTTGTAACCGGCAGCCCGGCTGCACGCGCGGACCTGCAGCCGTATGACGTCGTCACTCAAATTAACGGCGAGAAGGTCAAAAATGCGGAAGAGTTTACGGCAAAAATCAAAACGCTGAAGGTTGGCGACAAAGCGACGCTTACGGTCGTTCGCGAAGGCCAGTCGCTCACGACCGCTGTAACGGTTGGCGACCAAAATAAATAAGACGCAGATTCGCTCGGGAAGCGGAGAACACGGCCAAACCGGTTCTTCGCTTTCTGTCGTTTTAACGCGGGGCCAAATTTGCTACAATGATACGTAAACGATAGATTCAGGGGGGACCATTTTGCGTGAGAAGATTCTAGTCATTGATGATGATAATAAAATTACTTCCATGCTCCGCCGCAGCCTGGCCTTTGACGGGTATTCGGTTGTGACGGCGGCCAGCGGCTCGGAGGGCCTGAAGCATCTGCTTCAGGAAGAGCCCGATTTGATTATTCTGGACGTGATGATGCCGCAGATGGACGGATGGGAGGTTTGCCGGCGAGTGCGCGAGGCTGGAAGTGAAGTGCCGGTTTTGATGCTGACCGCCAAGGACGAAATTGCCGACAAGGTGAAAGGGCTTGATCTGGGCGCAGATGATTATATGGTGAAGCCGTTCGCCCTGGAGGAGCTGCTGGCCCGGGTCCGTTCGCTGCTGCGGCGGAAGGTGGAGCGTACGGCCGCAAGCACGGCACGGATTAGCTTTGAAGATCTGATTCTGGATATCGATACCCGCGAAGTATTTCGGGAGGGCAATTCCATTGAATTAACGACAAAAGAGTTCGAGCTGCTTCATTTGTTCATGCAGAATCCGAAGCGGGTGCTCGGACGTGATGTGATTATGGATAAAATTTGGGGCATTGACTACAGCGGTGAATCCAACGTACTAGAGGTGTACATTGCCCTCCTTCGTCAAAAGCTGGAGGAATACGGAGGGAAGCGCATCATTCAAACCGTGCGCGGCGCCGGGTATGTGCTTAGAGGGGAGTCTTGAGCCATGTCTATTCGGCTCCGCCTGACCCTGTGGTATACCGGGGTTTTGGCTGCGACGATGCTTGTATTTGGTTTTGGGATTTATATTTTTTTGTCTGTTTCCATGCAAAGCAAGTATGAGCGAACCTTGCAGGACTATGCCCAGCGGGCTTATCAGCGTCTGAATGTTGGAACCTCTCTGTCGCAGCGGGGGCTTAACCTGAACCTGGAGCTGGACATATACGATTCGATTCAGGACAGCGGCATTTTGCTGCAGCTGGCGAATTTTCAGACCGGGGAAATCAGCCGCTCCACCAGCCTGAAGAAGCTGAACGTGCGGCTTCCCATTCAAACGGAGCTGGCGAAATCCGGGGAGGCCTATTATGAGAAGGATACTCGGTTTATTGTGTACAATTTGCCCCTGCACATACAAGGCGATGTGGTCGGTCTGCTGCAGGCCGGGGTCTATATCGGGGAAGATGAGCTTCTCTTGACCCGGGTGCGCAATCTGCTGCTGTTTTCTACCCTGCTCATGCTGGCCCTTGCGGCATCTCTCGGCTGGTTTTTGGCGCGCAAAGCGCTTCGGCCTATCGACGACGTGATTACGGCAACACTGCAAATCGAGAAGGGCGCCGACCTCGACAAACGGATTGCCTACGAGGGGCCTACCGATGAAATCGGCCGTTTGACGGAGACGATTAACGGGATGCTGGTGCGAATCGAAGGGATATACTCCGAGCTGAATGAAGCATACCGGACGCAGCGGCGATTTGTGTCGGATGCCTCCCACGAGCTGCGCACGCCGCTCACGACAATCCGGGGGAACGTGGATTTACTGGAGAAAATGTGGAAAAAAGTGCAGGAGGAAGGCCTTCACAATTCAGATGAGCAGCTGGTGATTACCCGGGAGGCGATGCAGGACATTTCCGCCGAAGCCGAGCGGATGAGCCGGCTCGTGAACGATATGCTGTCCCTGGCCCGTGCAGACGCTGGTCTGAAAATGATGAAGGAGCCGGTGGAGCTGGCTCCGCTCGTTCAAGAAGTGGTGCGCCGTGCCCAATTTTTGTCTAAAACGGCCGAGTGGCGTCCCGGCGATTTGTCGGTGCTGGACGGCTTGACGGTTTATGGCAGCAAGGATTATTTGCAGCAGCTGCTCTTTATATTCATCGACAACGCCTTCAAGTATACACCGGAGGGGGAGGTCAGTCTGGAGGCGGTGAAGGGGGACGGCCAGATCGGCTTCCGGATCAGCGACACCGGGATCGGCATGGATAAAGAGGAGATTCCCCACATTTTCGAGCGTTTTTACCGGGCAGACCCGTCCCGCGGCAAAACCTCGGGCACCGGACTCGGCTTGTCAATTGCCAAATGGATTATTGATGAGCACCGCGGCTCTGTCGAGGTGAAAACAAGGCTTGGCGAAGGCACTACCTTCATGATTTGGCTTCCGCTTAACTTTTCACTTCCCGCAGAGTGAGGTATACTAAAAGACAGGACAGTTTTCGCCAAAAAGAGCGAGAGCCGTGCCGTTAAGCACAGGCTGTTCAAGAAATGAGGTCAACCCTTATGGAAGTCATCAAAATTTCGCCTCGTGGCTACTGCTATGGCGTCGTGGATGCGATGGTGCTTGCCCGCCAAACGGCCAAGAATCTCGACTTGCCCCGCCCGATTTATATTTTGGGCATGATTGTGCATAACAAGCATGTGACGGACGCTTTTGAATCGGACGACGGAATCATTACGCTGGACGGGGAGAACCGTCTGGAGATTCTGGAGAAAATCGACCGGGGAACGGTTATTTTTACCGCGCACGGTGTTTCGCCGGAGGTGCGCCGCATCGCCCGGGAAAAGGGCTTGACGACCGTTGACGCTACATGTCCTGACGTGACCAAGACCCATGATTTAATCCGTGAGAAGGCCGCGGCAGGCTATCATATTATTTACATTGGCAAGAAAGGTCACCCCGAGCCGGAGGGCGCTGTCGGCATTGCACCGGATCACGTGCATCTGATCGAAAAGCTGGAGGACGTGGAGGCCCTCGTGCCGAAGCTTCCTCAGGAGCGTATTATTATTACGAATCAAACGACAATGAGCCAGTGGGACATCCGGCATATTATGAATATGCTGCTGGAGAAGTTTCCGCAGGCTGAAATTCATAATGAAATTTGTTTGGCAACTCAAGTGCGCCAAGAGGCGGTAGCTGAGCAGGCTGGAGCTGCAGACCTGTGTATTGTCGTAGGGGACCCGCGAAGCAATAACTCCAATCGTCTTGCCCAGGTATCTGAGGAAATTGCCGGCACTAAGGCATACCGCATCGGTGACGTGACGGAATTGAACCGGGAATGGCTGAAGGGCGTTAACAAGGTGGCTGTAACATCCGGCGCCTCGACACCGACTCCGATTACAAGGGAAGTTATTTTGTATCTGGAGCAGTACGACGAGAACAATCCGGATACATGGGAGCCTGTGCGGTCTGTACAGCCCGGCAAGCTGCTCCCGTCCATCAGGAACAAAGCTCATGCGTAATGGAAAAGGAAAGCCGGCGAAATTCAGCTTTACCTCGATGAAAAGGTACATCAAATTCAAATATTTGATGCTATTGCGTGCCAAGGGGGGAGCTTCCATGGTAGCGGCGGGCTTCTCCATCGGGATAGCCGTGGAAATGTTTACGCTGCCGACGTTCGGCGCCGCATTTTTGCTCCTCTTTCCTTTTGTCCGTCTGTTTCGGGCAAGTATGGAGGGAGCATTAATCGGCTTTGTAGCCGGGAAGCTCGTTTACTCCATGTTTGCTTTTCCGAACGCAAGGCTGGGCCGTATGCTGCTGGGGCATAAGCTGGAACCGATTATCGATCATATCAGCTTCTTGCCTCATAAGCTGCTTTCCTTTTATTCACAGCTCCTGGTGGGCGGCATCATTAACGGCTTGCTGCTGGGACTGCTTCTGTATTTTCCGATCCGCTGGTTTTTGCAGTACATGCTGACCCGCCGGCTGCAGCGGCGCAAAGAACGCAAGGCGCTGCGCGTGGTGATGCATTAAGACGATAGTTGAATCCTGTTTCATCAGGCCCCTCGGAAGCTCGAAGCTCCGGGAGGCCTTTTTTGCGAGAACAGCAGTCCCCAAAAAATATCTTGACCCATGCCGGAGAGCCGGGTATAATTAACCCAACAAATACTTTAGTGATTAAAAGCTTAAAAGCACACAAGCGTTGCAGCGGATAAGCGTCTAAGTATGCAAGTGATATAATTAACCTTAAGGGAGCGTGTTTTTCATGATCGCCATTACTTCCAGCACTATTACTGACGAGCGTATCGCCGAGATTGTCCATCATATTGAGAAATTCGGAGTGCAGGCCCATGTATCGCGCGGCACAGACCGTACGGTAATCGGCATTATCGGCAAGGCTGAGCCGAAGCTGGCGGAGCAGCTCCGCCAGATGAGCGGCATTGACAATGTCATCAAGATCTCCAAGCCTTACAAGCTGGCCAGCCGCGATTTCCATCCGGAGGATTCTGTAATTGATATCAACGGTGTCAAAATCGGCGGAGGCGAGCTCGTCATCATGGGCGGACCTTGCGCGGTGGAATCGCCGGAGCAAATCGACGAAATCGCCCGTCTGGTGAAGGCGGCCGGTGCGCAGGTGCTGCGCGGCGGCGCGTTCAAGCCCCGCACCGGCCCTTACAGCTTCCAAGGCATCGGCGTAGAAGGTCTGGAGATGATGGCTCAAGCGGGCAAGAAGCACGGTCTTCTGACGATTACCGAGGTGATGACGCCGGAATATGTTGATGTATGCGCTGAATACGCGGACATCCTTCAGGTCGGAACACGCAACATGCAGAACTTCGACCTGCTGCGCAAGCTGGGTCAAACAAACCGTCCGGTGCTTCTGAAGCGCGGCTTCAGCGCAACCTACGAAGAGTTCCTGAGCGCGGCCGAGTACATTTTGGCTGGAGGAAATCCGAACGTTATGCTCTGCGAGCGCGGGATTCGTACGTTTGAGTCGTACACGCGCAATACTCTGGATCTTGCAGCCATTCCGGTGCTCAAATCGCTCAGCCACCTGCCGGTCATTTCGGACCCCAGCCATGGCACAGGCCGCCGCGAGCTGGTAGAGCCGATGAGCAAAGCGTCCGTAGCCGCAGGCGCCGACGGACTTATCGTAGAAATGCATACAGACCCGGACAATTCGATGACCGGCGACGGCGTTCAATCGCTGTTCCCGGAGCAGTTCGCCAAGCTGATGCAGGATTTGGAGAAGCTGGCTCCGCTGTGCGGCAAAACCTTCGATACGAAGAAAGAGCCGGTTTCCATTTCCTAGAACGTGCATAAAGCTTGTCGATATGTTAAAATTAATAAGGTAAATCCACGGAGAGGCTTGCCGGTCCGCTTGTAGAAGCGGGTCGGCAAGTTCATTTTTTTGCTGTATGGTATTGAAAAATGGTGAATTTCCTCGAATTTCTGCGCCAAATCGTGAACATTTTGTTAAGGGTGTGAGCATAGCTTACACCCCCACAAAAAATACCTCACATAAGTATTGACGGGGTATAGGTCTCGTTCTATAATATGACCATGTGATTAATAAAAACTTGAACAATTCTCGTCCTGAGAACGAAGAATGTTCGGAATTTAGGAGGAATTAAATAATATGTCCGCTGCTAACGTACTTCAACTTATTAAAGACAAAAACATCGAGTGGGTGGATTTTCGTTTTGTAGGTTTGTCAGGTAAAGCTCAACATATCAGCCTTCCAGCCTCCGAAGTTGATGAAGATACTTTCGTTGCAGGCGTTGCTTTTGACGGTTCCTCCATCCCGGGATTCCGCGGAATCGAAGAATCTGACATGGTTATGATGCCTGACACTGAATCCGTATATATCGATCCTTTCACCGCGCATCCGACTCTGATCATTATGTGTAACATCCATACGCCAGAAGGCGGCCGTTACGATCGTGATCCGCGCAGCATCGCTCAAAAAGCGGAAGAGTATATGCAAAAAGCAGGCGTTGGTACAACTGCATTCTTCGCTCCTGAATCCGAGTTCTTCATTTTCGACGATGTTCGTTTTGAGAACGGCATGAACAAAGCGTACTTTGAAGTAGATTCCGAAGAAGCTGCATGGAACAGCGGCCGTAAAGAAGAAGGCGGCAACCTGGGCTTCAAGGTTCCGGTAAAAGGCGGTTATGTGCCTGTTGCTCCGATGGATACACAACAAGATATCCGCAGCGAAATCTGTCGTTTGCTGATGGAATCCGGCCTGCGCATTGAGCGTCACCACCACGAGGTTGCTACTGCCGGTCAAGGCGAAATCAACTTCCGTTTCGACACACTGTCCAAAACAGCCGATAACCTGATGAAATACAAATACATCATTCATAATACTGCCCGTCAATACGGCAAAGTGGCAACCTTCATGCCAAAACCGCTGTTTGGCGATAACGGTAGCGGTATGCACGTTCACATGTCCATCTTCAATGGCGACACGCCTTTGTTCTATGACAAAGACGGATATGCTAACCTGAGCGAGCTGGCTCTGCACTACATCGGCGGTATTCTGTACCATGCTCCAGCCCTGATTGCTATCACTAACCCAAGCACCAACTCGTTCAAACGTCTGGTACCTGGCTACGAAGCACCGGTTAATCTCGTATTCTCCAAAGGTAACCGTTCCGCAGCAGTCCGTATTCCGATTGCCGCTGTTTCGCCAAAAGGCTGCCGCATCGAGTTCCGTACGCCGGATTCCACAGCTAACCCGTACCTGGCATTCGCAGCGATGCTGATGGCTGGTTTGGACGGTATCAAAAGAAAGCTGGACCCTCGCGCACTGGGCTACGGTCCGCTGGACAAAAACATTTACGACCTGCCGGAAGAAGACAAAAAAGAAATCCGCAGCGTTCCAAGAGACCTGGATGCAGCGCTTGACGCTTTGGAAGCTGACCATGAGTTCCTGACTGAAGGCGGCGTATTCTCCCAGGATTTCTTGAACAACTACATCGAGTTCAAACGCGCGGAAGCAAAATCCGTAAATATCCGCATCAACCCATTCGAGTACGGCCTGTACTTCGACTGCTAATTGATAGCGAACTTATACCTTGCTGGAAGACTGTGGACTTTGGTTCGCAGTCTTCTTTTTGCCCGCGTATTCTGACGGATCGGAGTAGTCCGACTAGTCCAGCTGAAGCAAGACAGGTTTTCCTCCAGCTGTTGAATGCAAGCTAAAATGAATCATGTAGAGAATTGTCGAAAAAAAGAAATCCCGCTGCCGGCTGTGTGCCGACATGCGGGATTTTTGCGTCCTGATTGTAATTTAAAATTACAAAAATAACATAGCATGTTATATATTTGGGTTTTCATTTTTAACTATCAAATTCAAAGTCTCCATCATGGATTTATAATCCTGTGAGCTTGTCATTGCTTTCATATGGTTTTCCCAATCGGCCGGGGATAGCTTTCCAAGAATATATTTGATTTTGAGCTCTTCTACCTTCCCGATAGTCTCCGAATAGTCCCGGTAAACCTGCTGCAGAGCCGCTTGAGGCACGCTGCTGCGGCTGTAGTCCACGCTGCTCCACTGCTTGACTGCCGACTGGTAGCCGGATTTGGCTGCGGAAGACAGCTTGTTTATGGCTGTGCTGCCGTCCAGCGGAGTAGACTGACCGAACAGATTAGCCAGCATCACACGGTCCTGTTCATTCAGCCCGTCAATTTGCTCCCACGCTCCGGCCTCGCTCATGGCAAGTCCCTGATCAAGCCATTCCAGGAGCTTCACAGCCTTATCAGTTGGAACTGTCCGGGGAATGATGTACAAGCCGGAGCCCTCGCTGTTCCAAGGGGCAATCGGTGAATTGGAGCCGGCCTGTAGCTTGGCCAGCGGGACCCACAGAGGCGCAGAACCGCCGGCAGCGTGATCAGACAAGGTGGAAGCCTCCGCAGCCTGCTCCAGTGACATAGCGGCCAGCCCGACCCGGCCCTGTTGGATTTTGTCCAACGCATGGTTTTCTTGGGAAATGGCAAATTCTTTATCAATCAGCCCGTCCGCGTACGCTTTGGATATCCAGTTTAACGCCTGCAGCTCCTCGCTGCCGACAGCGGTGTCAATCACTTGCCCGTCTTTCAGCATGAAGCGCTCCGGGCTGCCTGTGAAGGCCTGCTCCACCCAGGATAAAGAACCAAGTCCTTGTCCCTTCGTAAAGGCTGTAATTCCGATTGTATTGTGCTTGCCGTCGGCATCCGGATCGTCCTTGACGAACCGGACGAGCACATTGTACAGCTCGTCCATCGTCTCCGGCGCTTTGAGCCCCAGCTTATCGAGCCAATCCTTGCGGATAGCCGGAAAGGCGCTTTGATGGGGAGAATAAGGTCTTGGAATGCCATAGAGCCTTCCATCAATGGAACGGGCCGAAGGGGAGCTTTCAGCCGCCAGCGCTTGGAGGCGCGGAAACTGCTCCAGCATTCCGGTCAGATCGGTTGCAAAGGAAGTGAACAATTCTTCATTATATTGAAACGGCTGTTCAATCAGCATTAAATCGGTCGGATCGCCTGCGGCAATCATGAGATTGGTCTTATCACGGTAATACAACGGCGGGATGAGCGTAAGCTGAATTTCGGCTTTTTGCTCCGCCCGTATGTAATCCATCAGCTTGCCCGGATTGCCGGTAACGGCTTGGTCGGCGCGGGTGCTGATGCGTAATTGAAGCAGCGGATTCGGCTCCTTGACAACCGCCATGCGATCCTCGGTCTGCCATGATACCTTCATTCCGCTAGTTTCCGCAGCGAACCGGAGCGGGATCCAGAGCAGCCCGTCCTCATCCATAAATGGGGCTTCTATTAAGGCGTGGCCCGTCTGACCGTCTACCTCCGCAGCTTTACGGCCGGCCTGGAATACTAGGGACGGTCTGGACGAGTGGGTTGCGGTCAGCTGCTCTCGTTCCGAATCCCATTTTAATTGATAACCGAAGCCGTCCAGCAGGGAAGGGCCCGTAACCATCATCGTGTTGCCAATCAGCTGAGGGGCTTTAGGCAGAACAACCTGGACTCCGTCAAAAATTAATTGAATGTCAGCTGCGGGCTTCCTCGCTTGATGCAGGGCGCTGCCCTGATCGGAAGCAGCGTTATCCGCGGCTGAGGCCAGGCTAGCATAAAGGGAAGTTGCCGCCGCTAAGGATAACACCAGAAGAGTCGCTTTCTTAGTTAGCTGCTGTTTCTTTTTACGTTTCAAGCGGGTTACCTCCATTGGACAAGAGTTTAATAACTTAATTACGTTTTTTAAGCAAAAAAGTTACAAATGTTAACAGATGAGCGTAGGGAAGGACTCGGGGATTACAGAAGAACCAGAAGAACCAGAAGAATCGAGGCTGACAATGACAATCCTCTCTTCATCCTTATTGAAAATGAGCGGACATGTGCCGCTGCCCAAGCTGTTTCTTGATTTCTTGATCTTGATTTCTTGTTATTTATTTCGGCCGGAAGAATATAATTTTCATGTGTTGACAAAACGAATTGCTTAGAATATGATTATCTTGAAATCAAGATAATTTAAATTCATATATCTTGAATTAAGGGTTTATAAAATGAATGGGGAGGATGATTCAAATGAGTTTAGGGTTACTGATTGTCCGGTTGGTAGTTGGTTTGTTATTTGTAGGTCACGGAGCACAGAAGCTGTTCGGGTGGTTTGGCGGCTATGGTCCGAAAGGGACGGGCGGATTTTTCGAATCGATTGGCATTAAGCCGGGCGTTGCTATGGCCGTTATCGCCGGATTGCTTGAGCTTGTCGGCGGACTCTTGTTCGCGGCGGGCTTGCTGACAACAGTCGGCGCCATTGCGATTATTGCAACGATGCTGGTCGCCATTATCAAGGTGCATGGTAAGAACGGGCTGTGGTCGACAGCAAACGGGATAGAATATCATTTGGTTCTTATCGCAATCGCGGTGGCGGTTGCCCTGACGGGTGCAGGGGAATTTTCTCTCGATGCGGTTTTGAGCAAATAAGCTTAAAGGACAGAGCAGTGTTGAGCAAGCGCCAAATACAGGAGGAGATGCAGCATGCTTCGTATTTTTCCGGCAGAACAACGTTATAGCGCCGATCATGGATGGCTAAAAAGCAGCTTCGGCTTCTCGTTTGCGGATTATTACGACCCTGCTAATATGAATTTCGGCCCGCATTACGGAGGAAACGGCACTTGATATTTCTGCGGCTGAAGAGGCCGTCTGGATGCTTATTGATTTACCGGCTGAAGCATGAGCATAGCGGATAAGTGGAATTTTCATCAGCAAATTAGCGCTGCTTGTGAGAGTAACCCGCGCGAATCCCAAGCGCCTGTTGCGACACTGCGTGGCGGTCGGTCGAACCCCACGCTCGGCGCGGAGGAGGCAGGTGCGGAGAGCTTCCTGTCTTGATAATCAGGTAGTGCTGTAAGGATGGTAGTTGGATACTTGCGGGAAAAAATGCAACGGCAGCGCCTGCAGAGCATCCGGCGGTTGGCCTGGGGAAATGGAATCCCGGCACCGCCGGATTTTTCCGGTTCAAGCAATTGAAGGTAAGAAGAAACAACCCGGCTCCTTGGAATGGGCTTCTTGGAATGGGATGGCCCCCGTTTACAGGCTACTTCCCTTTGACGGGCCGGGGCAGCTGCAGCCAGAAGGAAACGCCCTGAGGGTCATTCTCAGCCCATACCCTTGATCCATGCAGGGTCGCGATTCGCTGGACGATGGCCAGGCCCAGGCCAAATTCTCCTTTGTAGCCTTTTTGAAACTGATGGAACAAATTTTCCATAACGCCCGGATCGATGGGAGGGCCGTCATTCCAGATTCGAAGGGACGGCACGTCCGTGGTTGCGGGCAGCTTCGGATTTGCTGGAACCGCGGGGCTTGCATTGACACTCATACTGCCTGATTGCTGTGCCTGGGCAGCGGCCTCAGGCAAAGCGGGGGGATGCTCCATGGCTGGCGAAGCATTAGGCGCAAGGGACAGCTCAATTCGGCTGACGGCATAGCGCATTTGATTATCCAGCAAATTCTCCAGTGCCACCTGCCACTGCTCCCGGTCCCCTTGTATTTGCAGCGGAGGCAGGTCCATCTTCCATTCCAGCTCAGGCCTGCGCCAGCGCAGCCGTTCGGAGACATGAACCGCCAGCTCGCTCAAATCGAACCATTCCTCGGAATGCAGCAGCGTTGTGGACAAATAGTCCAGCTTCGTCAAGTACAACAAATCGCGAATCCGTTTCTCAAGCCGCTGGGATTCATGATCGATGACTTCAACGGAGCTTGCCAAATCGCCGCGGGGATAAATTCCGTCCTGGATAGACTGTGCGTAGCTGCGGATGACCATCACCGGCGTTTTGAGCTCATGAGAAATGTGCTGCAGCAGGGACTGCTGGGTTTCATCCTGGCGGCGAAGCTGCTCCCGCATCCGGTCGATGGAGGAGGCGAGCTGTCCGAATTCATCCTGCCGGTTCAGCTGAATCGGATCATGCCATTTGCGGTGAGCAATTTGCTTGACGTGCTCCTGCAGCCGGACGAGCGGCCGGGACAAGTATTTGGCCAGCCACACCGAGGGCAGCCAGCTTACTAGCGTAACGAGCGCCATTAGAAGCATCAGCTGCCGGTTTAGGGAGCGCACCATTTGGTCATGGTACGTATCCCACATGTAAGAAATTAAGTAGGCCGATTGCCCTTGAAAGCTAATATTTTGACGGATGATATAATAGAGCTTTTTACCATCTATGCTGCTGATGTACTGCTTGCTGTCCTCGCTTTGCTGAAGCGCCTGCTCCCGGATATCCAGCATCACGCTCGACGGCAGATTCCGGCCGGGGAAATTGACGCGCCCGTCGCTGGTCATCAGCAGGTGGGATACGGTTCGATTGCTCTGATTTTCCTGATCCTTTTCGATACTGGGCTGCTGCAAAAAACGGTCGATGTTGCGGTCGATGCTGCGCTCGCCGGAAATTCTCGGGAATTCATTCATCTGCGCGTGCTCAATGTTCGCGAAGGTTTCCCGGGTGAAGAAGCTGCCCAGGGTGACGGGAATAATGAGCAGCAGCAGCAAAAAAATGCCGACCGTAATTCCGGCCAGGACGATCCAGATTTGATAGGCCAACGATAAATTTTTCATGGCTTCACCAGACGGTAGCCAAAGCCGTACATCGTTTCAAGCCGCAAATCAGGCAGCTTCTTACGGATTCGGCGAATCAAGTCATCAACGACCCGGTCCGATCCGAAGTAGTCTTCCCCCCATATTTGCTGAAGCAGCTGCTCGCGGGAGAAGGCCTGCCCCGTATGAGCGGCGAAAAAGGCGATCAGCTCGAACTCTTTGCTGGTCAGATCGATGGCCTGTCCGTCATGCTCCACAATTCTGCGCTGCGAATCGATCCGGTAAGGGGGGACAAGCACGGTGCCCGGAGAAGCGGCGGGCATGCTTTTGCCGTAAACCCGTTCTAGCAAATTACGGGCCCGGATGACGAGCTCCCGCGGCAGAAACGGCTTGGGCAAATAGTCGTCGCTGCCCATCTCCAGCCCGACGACCCGGTCTAGATCGGCATCCCGAGCGGAGATGAAAATAACCGGCACCTCCGGGGCGGCGGCTTTAATCTCGCGGATGAGCTGATAGCCGTCAATATCCGGCAGCATAATATCCAGAATCCACAAGTCAGGCTGCTGGCTTAGCGCCTGCCGCGCCGACTCGCCGTCCAGAAACGCCCGGACCTGCCAGCCCTCCTGCTGCAAATAGGTAGCAAGCACTTGATTCAGGCTTTTTTCATCTTCTACAAGATAAATACGGTATGTCACGGATGGCTTGCTCCTTTCCAATCGTCCTGCATCTACACTAGAGGCAATCTCATTTGCTATCATCATAAAACAAAGGAACGTGTTCGACAACACGTTCCTTTGCTTCCGATAAGAATGCGCGATTGGGTGCGCTGCAGTAGCATTCTTATTCAAACGTATAAACGGTCTTGTACGCCAATCAGGGTGAGGCTATCCTGCGTTATTCAGCTGCCTGCGTATCAGCCGAGGTTGATTTTGTTTTAAGCTCCTGGACCTTTTGAGCAAGCTTGGTATTGCTTGCTTTGATTTGCTCGATCAGCTTTGGAAGCACGGCTTGAATCTGGGCGGCATCGCCGCTTTTCACAGCGGTATCGAATTCGTCGCGCAGCGCCTTCCGGGCCTCCATTTCAGCCTTGCGGGCTTCCTGCGCGGCTTGATCGCCCTGCGTCGCTTCATTCTTGGACTTGTTATGCTCCTTGCCCTTGGAGGAGTCTTTGGAGCTTTTTTTCATATCTCCGCCCAGTGCTTTGATCTGCTCCTGATACTGTTCTTTTGTAATGGAGCCGCTGTCGAGTTGAGCCTTCAGTTCTTCACGCTTTTGCTTGGCCTGCTCGTGCTGCTGCTTGAACTGTTCCTTTTGTTCCTCGGTCCATTCTTTGCGCTGTTCCTTAGCCTCCGGTCTGAGCGCTTTGATCTGCTCATTCAGGCTGCTCCGTTCGGCGAGCACGCTTTTCAGGTCATTCAGTGTTCCCGGCGCATATTTCTCCGCGAGCAGCGTCAAGTACATGTCCTGATGGGCGGAGCTGCCGAAGCCGAACCCGCCTCGGGCTTCTCCAAAGCCGTGGTGTCCCTTGCCGCCCGGGTGGCTGAAGGAACGCTGGTTCTGAGTTTGGGCTTGACCGGCTTCAGTAGAGGTCAGGCTGTCTGCGGCGAATGCGGCCGCCGGTACGGCAATTGCGATAGCGAGCGCTGCCGGAAGAATTGTTGTTTTCCACGATTTCAAAGGGATTCCTCCTTCAAAATGAGTATGGCTGCATGTTGGGTTGATGTCCAAATTTTTCAAGGGTCCTGCTCCTCGTTACTTTACCCCAAAAGTATGTCATAAATATCACGAAATTGTGTGAAATTATGTGATGGGGAAACGGGCAAACGGCCGGTACATCGGCTGTTGGCCAAGCAGGCTTTCGTAGAGGAGGATTTCCTTGGGAGACTGGGGATTGCCGAATACGCTAGGCCCGTCCAGTTGCAGTGTAAAAGGGCTCCAACCTGCACTGAAAGCAGAGAGCTGCCGGATAAGAAGATCTGCCTGATCCGGGCGGGTGCTCCCGTAAAACTGCAGGGTGATATGATAGTCCGCCCGGTGCGTCCAGCGCCTGAACGGCAAGCCCGATGTGCTGCACCACCGGTAAAGGGAGAGCTTCACCTCGTCAGGGACCGGAACAGCAGCAAACAGACGGGGGTACAGGACCGCTCCGGCTGCAGAAGAATGGGGAGGAGGATGCAGTTTTCATCACCTCTGCCTCATAATCTTTCCTTTCTTGTACATCTTTATGCTATAGGCCGAATTGAAGAGGGATGATGCCGCGGCAACCATTTATAAGGAAGGAAACGAATAGACAGCAGTCATAGTGCTGCATGATGGGGGTCAGCATGGGGCAAGCTTGAAAAGCAGATGAGGTCTGCCGCGGCTTCTTTTTTAAAAGGGATGCCGCCCGTTTCTGCAAGCATTGTATTCGGCGCGCCTAAAAATAGGCCGGGCTCTATGAAAAGCTTGTAAAAGCCGCTGATCCGGGCTTGCTGTCCGTGACGAATCTTGTTATTATTAGCCATATCAAATGAATGAAGAGAAGGTGTAGGGGAACAATGGGCAAACGCGCTTATAACTTTAACGCCGGGCCGGCTGCACTGCCGCTGGAGGTACTTCAGCAAGCACAGGAAGAGCTGGTGGAATATCAAGGCATCGGCATGTCGATTATGGAAATTTCCCACCGGAGCAAGGAATATGAGAAGGTCAACAGCGAGACACAGGAGCTGCTGAAGGAGCTGCTTGGCATTCCGGAGGGCTACAAGGTCCTGTTCCTGCAGGGCGGAGCCAGCACACAGTTCGCCATGATTCCGATGAATTTCTTGAAGCCGGGCAAGGTGGGCAGCTATGTAATGACCGGTTCCTGGGCAGAGAAGGCCATTCAAGAGGCCCAGCTGATTGGCGAGACGCATATCGCGGCAAGCATCGCTGCTGACCGCCCGCTGTACATGCCGTCTCAGGATGAGATTGAACTGCGTCAGGACGCTGCTTATTTACATATTACCTCCAATGAAACGATTGCCGGGACCCAGTTCCATAAATACCCGGAAACAGGCAATATCCCGCTTATCGCAGATATGTCCAGTGACATCTTGTGCCGTCCGATCGATGCTTCGAAGTTCTCGATGATTTATGCGGGCGCTCAGAAAAACCTGGGGCCGTCCGGGGTTACAATCGTGATTGTTAAAGAAGATCTGCTGCAGGATGCGCCAAAAACGATCCCGACCATGCTGCGTTATAGCACATTCGTGAAAAACGACTCCTTGTACAACACTCCGCCGGTATATTCGGTTTATATGGTTAACCTGGTTCTGAAATGGATTAAGGCCAACGGCGGCGTTGCAGCAATGGAGCAAAAAAATATCGAAAAAACGAAGCTGATTTATGATGCAATCGACAACAGCGGCGGCTTCTACCGCGGTGTCGTTGATCCGGGCAGCCGTTCGACCATGAACATCACATGGCGTATGGCCAGCGAAGAGCTGGAGAAAGCGTTCGTGAAGGAGTCGGCTCAGCACGGCTTCGTCGGACTGGCCGGTCACCGCAGCGTAGGCGGTCTGCGTGCTTCCACGTATAACGCAGTACCTTACGAAAGCTGCAAGGCGCTGGCTGATTTCCTGGCCGATTTCCAGAAGCGCAACGGCTAATCGGTAGCTCCGGCTTCCGTGAACCATAAAAAAGAGGGCGTTCCAAAGCCATAAACATGGCTGAGGAACACCCTCTTTTCATTTCAGGCAGTGGTCGACCGACCGCCGTCATGCAGCGAAACACCGCGCGCCGGGAGCTGCGCGCGTGCGGAAACATTTCACTTGGTCTACCTGGCGTGGAATGCCTCGGTCTCAGGCATGGGGACTGACCAAGCTACATTCGTATACATTCGGCTTACTACCGTGCGTGTCAGCTGCAGCTGCTCCGGGATGGCGGCAAGCCCCGAGGCGCGAAATTCAAACAGCCCGCCCAGGTCCGGCCCGCCAAGCCGGACATATCCGTCCTGCCAACCGGTGGCGGACCAGGTTAATACGCCGCGCATAGTAATGGGATATGGCTGGCCGCCGGGCGCGGTGAGAATCCATTGGCTGTTCTGATTTTCATTCCGCAGCAGCCCGCTCAGCTGCAGGGAGCCTTCGGGCTTATCGCCGTTTGTATTCGGCGGGGATTCTACAGTGAAATCCTGTAACAGGAGCTCATCCCCGTCCGATTGGAATACTACAGGCTGCGTTTTCAGCTTCGCAGGTTCAAATGAAACGGAAGCCCCGTCGCGCTCAGAAACGAAATATCCGTCGAAGACGAACGTATACGGGCCGTCCGCCGGCAAAGACTTAAACGTATAGCTCGAGTGCATTAACCCGGGCTTGTCTCCAGGCAGATGAAGCTGGGTCATCAGGCTGTCCATATGAGGATTTATGCGGGTGTTCACGCTATGAATTTCTTCTCCCGCCGCATTCTCGAAATGAAACCGCAGGCCCTGCTCCTTCCATAATTCGCCAGGAGAACGGGCGAGCGCATCTGCGCTCAGCTCAGTGTCAATTTCTAACCGCACCCCCTGAACCATCCGGGTCAGCCGTTTCAACCGGACGGTCATACCGTCCGGAGACGTGTAGCTTCCGGAGAGCGGGAGAACAGTTGTTTTCTTGTTCGCTTCCGTCAGGTCGATGGAGAAATTGAAGCTCCAGTCCCCTGAAAGAACAGGGATGCCGCGCATGTTGTTGCCGAGCTGGGTAAGGCGCCCTTCGATCGTAATATGGTCGGTTTGAAGCGGCTCCGGGAGATGGGCGACAAGATAGTAAAAATCATTTGTATAGCCGATGTCATGCAGAGAGCCGGCCGGTTTTCCCTGACCATCCTTGATTGTAATCGTATTTTCTTCTGAAAGGACGAGCCGTTCCCTGTCATGCTGGCCGCTTGGACCGAACAGCTGCAGGGCAACAACGACACGGGTCGGGTCTGCAACCGCCTCGTCGATTTTGAGAGTGTAGCCCCGATCGGTGACCCGAATATTCGGATGCTCCACCAGGCCAAGCTCTTGGGCCCGCAGCAGCCCGATGTCTGCATGCTCTTGCCCGAACAGGGAACGAAGCGCTTCCGCGAGCGTCGGAACGGAGTATACCGCCACAGAGAATAACAGGACAAGCAGGGAGGCCGCGCCAATGGCCACCTTCCAGGCGGGGAACCGGTTTTTACGGAATGCTGCGGCATCTGAAAAAGCGGGAGAAACGGCTTGGGCTGCAGGCTTTTCTCCGTCCGCTTGAACGGGATTGGCGGCGGCTATCTTGTTATTTTCATCATCAGCTTGCTGTAACGGGGCTTTCGGGGTGCTCGGCTCAATCTCCTCATCTTCAAGCAAAGCCATCACCTGAGCGGTAAAAGCATCCGGCAGAGCGTCCGTATAAAGATCCTGTGACCAGCGTGCCTGTTCTTCGGACTGCGCTAGGTATAGAGCCAGGCAGCGCGGGCAGCCCGCAAGATGCTCGGCTGTCCGTTGTTTATCCGGAAGCTTGGCGTTCAAGATGTAATCTTCCATGTTAGCGGGGCTTAAGCACTGCATCGGTTCTCATCTCCTCGTCGGTCAGCATTTGTTTTAACCTCTTTTTAGCCCGGTACAGGTCATTTTGAATTTTGTTTCGCGGAACATTCAGCAGCGAGCTTATTTCGTCATAGCTTAAATCATTCGTATACCGGAGCAGCAGTGAGATCCGGTAATTATCCGGTAGCCGCCGTATCAGCGCTTGAAGCTCGGTTTGGTGCTCTTCCTGAAGTATGGCATCTTCCGGTCCGCTAAGGGTTACCACATGGGAGGGAAGCTCAAGCAGCCATTCCCTTCGGTACTTGCTCCTCCAGAAATCTTTCAGCACATTGACGGCAATTTGGTATAGCCAGGCGGAAAAGCTTTTTGTTGTCTCATGTGAAGCCAGCTTCCGGTAAGCCTTAATAAACGTCTCCTGCGTTAAATCCTGGGCATCTTGATGATCAGCTCCCATACCGCGCAGCAGGCCGTAAATTTTATTTTTGTACCGGTTTACCAAAAAGGCATACTCGTCTTTGTGCCCTTCCAGCACCCGGCGAATCCATTGCTTCTCAGGATTGTTCTCGATAGAATCCAGGTGTTCCGCCACGGCCAGTTCTCCTTTCAGTAGCTTCATATTCTATAGACGTGGAATACACCGGAAACTCTCACCTTGAGGGAACGAAAAAAAAATCTTCAATTCCACGTTGATGTGGAGTTGAAGATTCGTTTCATACGATGGAGGAATAGCCGCAGCTTATTCGGCAATGAATGAGTACAGGGGAATGTATTTGACTTGCTGGGAGTAACGCCTCACTAAGCATTAAACCAAGCCCTTTTCTGTGAGGCGGGGGTTAAGCATAGCTTTCTTTCATAGCCGGTTCCATCAGCTTGTAGCCGACATTGCGGATGGTCACGATAAATTCCGGTGTGCGCGCGTTTTTTTCGATTTTGTCGCGAAGGTGGCTGATGTGGACATCGACTATACGTGTATCGCCCAGGAAATGATAGTCCCAGACGCCATGCAGCAGCTGCTGGCGGCTCAGCACCTTGCCGCGGTGCTTGCACAGAAACAACAGCAGCTCGAATTCCTTGGGGGTCAAATCGATTAAGCTTTCGTTTAAATAAACCTCCCGCTGGTCGGGCTTGATACGGATCGGTCCGATTTCCATAGCCTGCGCTTCATCCGCTGTCGGCAGTGCTCCGGTACGGCGCAAAATGGCTTGAATGCGGGAGGTCAGCTCCTGCGGGCTGAAGGGCTTGGTCATGTAATCATCGGCTCCGTTATCCAGCCCGGCGATTTTATCGGACAGGTCCTGCAGCGCGGTGAGCATGATAATAGGAACCATATTATTCTGGCTGCGAAGCTTGCGGCATACTTGAATGCCGTCCATCTTGGGCAGCATCAAATCGAGAACAATCAGGTCGGGACGGAACTGGCGGATGGAATCAAATACAGCCTCGCCGTCGAAGACGCATTGAACATCAAAGCCAACCAGCTTCAGGTTGAAATCTATGAGCATGGAGATGGAGGGTTCATCATCAACGACGAGAATTTTCTTCTTCATAACGTTTCCTCGCTTTCCGAAAGTCGTGCTGAATCGGTCTGATATTCCCTATTATGGCGGCACACTATCAAGCGGATATTAAGAACGCGTAAAACGTATGTTAAAATTGCCGTTAAACCGGTGTATAATAGTTGGGACAAACGACAGAGGTGAACAAAAAGATGGCATTTCATATTGTATTGGTCGAGCCTGAAATTCCTGCGAATACGGGCAATATTGCGCGCACCTGCGCAGCGACGGGGACGGTGCTGCATTTGGTGCGGCCGCTCGGATTTTTGACGGATGACAAGACCTTAAAGCGGGCCGGTCTGGATTACTGGCATGCCGTAAAGGTGGAATATCACGATTCCTTTCAGGAGCTGAAGGAGCAGTATCCTGAAGGCCGGTTCCACTTCGCGACGACCAAAGCGGATAAACGGTATACTGACCTCCGGTTTGAGGATGGGGATTTTCTCGTATTCGGCAAAGAAACAAAGGGGCTGTCACCGGAAATACTGGAGCAGCATCCGGGAAGATGGATGCGTATGCCGATGACGGATGCGGTTCGGTCGTTAAACTTGTCCAATTCCGCGGCTATCGTGCTGTTTGAAGCGCTGCGTCAAAACGATTTTCCGGGATTAAGCTAACACTTCAGGTCAGGTTTTTATCCGATTTGGGCTAGAACATGACAAAATATCGCTATTTTTAACGTAAATCGCGCTTTTTAAAAAAGTTTCTAGGACAAAAGAAGGATTTTCATCTCGTGTAGCGAAGATATAATGCACGCTGTTGACATCTAGATCTTACAGAAGATGTTACTGAAGCGAGGTGATACGATATTATGAGACCGGCAGGTGTTGTGCGGAAGGTCGATCAACTTGGCCGAATCGTGCTTCCCAAATCGCTGCGCAAGCGATATAAAATGAACGAAGGGGATCCAGTAGAGATTTTTGTTTCCGGCGACCACATTTTGCTCGAACGGTATAGACCCCGTTGCGTATTCTGTGGAGCACTCGATGTGGTGGATTACCGAGACAAATACATATGCAAAGGCTGCTTGGGCGAAATGACACAATTTCATGTCTAAGCCCGCGGCTTCTGGTTATATGGATGAAACAAAGCGTCCGGCCTCCTGCAATAAGGAGGCCGGGCGCTTTGTTCGTTTTGCGCCTGGCCTGGGCGATAACTTGGCGATGAAAGTCCTTATTCGATTTTTTAGACCATCATACAAAAAATTCGGGATAAACAAAATTTCCCTTTCTTCAGCGAAATATGTAGTAAGCTTCTGTTCAGTCAGCAGATATGGATAAAAAATCCGGACTTCCGCTGCGGGAAGTCCGGACGATTTGGGGTTAGAGAGAAAGCTCGGCGAGGCTTTGAGAAACAGGCTTACACTTTTGCCCAGCTGGCCGGGAAAGTAAAGCCTCCTGTTTGGGAAACCTTGGTGACCGAGGTTGCACTTTCAATGTTGAGGCGCAGGTTGCCGTTTCTGGGGGTTGCAAGCCGCACGGTGGAATATTGGCCGACAATGGTAACTTCATCGTCTTGAATGGTGCCGCGGTATACGGAAGTAACCTGCCCATTGTTGTTCAAGCCCGCGAACCAAAGCACGTTTGCTGCGGTTTGATTGAAATAATACGTGTTGTTGTCGCTGCCGGTCCAGGTTCCGGTCAAATCGACCTGTTTTGGACCTACGCGCCGGCGGGCCTTCGGACGAAGTGCGGCGGCACGAATGGCCATTGCTTTTTTAACCATGGGATTCGCTGCGGCTTGGCGGACTTTGGCTGCCGGTTTACGGGCTTTAGCTGCTGCTGGCTTCACCGACTTGGTTGCTGCGGGTTTACGGATTTTTTTGTTCATCGGCATTTGAATAAGACACCTCCATCTTTGTTATGCTACTAATCTATGAAGGTGCTCTATGAAACTCTTGGACTTGGTATACTAGATGATTCATACGCCTGCGCACAAAAAAATGACGCTGCCTCGTCCGGTTGGAGCGCGCAGCGTCATTCGGGTACAATACAATCTTCTGAAAGGGCGGTTTGCCCATCGGCTTACAGGCCTTGAGTTTTGTCATCATTGTAGGATGCTGTGAGCATCGCAACAATGAACATGGCAAATACGAGCATAACAATCCAGAACGTAATGCCTCCCATAATATCGGAACCTTCAAACATGTTGGATATACCCCTTTCCGTTTAGCCCAGATCAATAGCTTTATTATACCCAAACCGAAATCAAATGAAAACTCCCTATTTAAAAAACAGGAAATGTGTCGGCAGCGGGCGCAAACGGCCGTCCGAAGGCCGGTTAATCGTTCTGCCCTCCACAATCAGCGAGGATGATCCGCCTCCGTCCAAATTGTAGGCATCCACAATTTTGAGCTCCTGAAGCATATCCTGGAGCTCCATCAGCGTCGCGCCGGAGCCGCCTTTTTCGTCGTAGCCGTCCGTCACGATAAACAGGAGCTGGTCGTTGCCGAAGTTTCCGACGACTGTGCGCGGGGCGCGCCGCGGCGAGTTTTGCCACTGGGCCGGGATTTGCTGCTTCGTGCCGCTCTTCAGCAGCACCGGCACGAATGTGGCGCCGAAGTCCGGCTTCAGCTTGTCGAGATCCTCCTGACGGGAGAAGCGGCCGCCAATCAGCTTGCGGTCCGTACTGAGGCCCACAAAGGCCAAATTTTCAAAGGTGGGCTCAAAGCCGTACACGTATTTGCCGCCATATACAGTCGTGCTGAGCGGGAAACGCTTCCCGGTTGCCGTATCATCGGCAAAACCGCCGGCGTTAATCCCGGCGACAGCTCCATACCGCTTGACGGCATCCAGCGTTGTCTCGCTGCCGCCGACGCGATCCTTGCCGAGCACCATTTTCATCGCGTTGTCGGTTTTGAGATTCACCTTAAGGGCATAACCGGTATAGGTGGTCCGGTTGAAGGTGTACAGCTTCAAATCAATATTGTTGGAGCTGATGGCCCTTACCGGCTTGCCCAGCTTGACCGAGATGCGCGAGTCGAAAATCTCTTGCGGCCGGGCTGCTTGTTCCCCGGACATCTTGTGAATGGTGTTCATCTCGCTGTTTGTCTTGTCGTACAGCTGAATCAGGCTCTCCAGAGAGGTGCGCATCGTGCCGGCGTTCGCGACGGCCTTCTCCAGCTTTTGATTGACTGCGGCGCTTGCCGTTTGGTTCTGCGTGTGCGGCGCCAGTGCCGGAAGGTCCGGCAGCCGCACATGGAAGCCCTGCCATGCCAGAAGCAGCAGCATGCCGAGGCATGGGGCGCACAGCAGCAGGAAGAAACGGTTTAACAGACGGACATTCATTTCAGCACGTCCAGGTTCTTTTTCAAATCATCCAGCTTGCTCTTCACTTCGTTCAGCTGGGTGTAGAGCTGGTTGCTGTTATCGTTTTTGTTATTGGCATTGTCCTTGGCAAACGCCAGCAGCTCGTTCAGCGAATCGACCTTGGTTTGCAGCGCAGTCATATCCGCGGTGTAGCTGTCCTTCAGCGCCTTGATTTGGGCTTCGTAGTCCGCCTGAATCGTCGCTAGCTGCGCCTGGGTTTGCTGGCTGATCTCGGCAGCCACCTGCTGCTTCAAGTAGTTCGTGTACAACATCGTGCCTGTCGTTCCCAGCGCGATGAGAATCATCCAGCTTAAGAAAAAGAGTATGTACGTCTTCCGGTTCGATCGGGCTTGTCCAGCTGCGCGACCGGTGTAGGCCTGCTGTGATAACGGAGCAGGGGACGTGTTCTCCATTGTGTTCATGTGGTTATGCCTCCTCCCTCTCCGTTATGCTAGTACACCTCGGGCGGCCCTGTCAAGGCGTCAGCTTCTGCGTTTCCCGCCTGCGGTATTCCCCCGGCGAAACACCGATCGCTTTCTTAAACACCTTGCGGAAATAATTCTCATCCCCGTAGCCGGCCACTCACGGCCGGGTTATTTTTTTTCAAGTTAAAAAGGAAAATATTACCTAAGCGTCGAATAATTTAGATACCATTGGATAACATATTCGTTTTAAAGGAGACGGGCATGTATTTTGTGAATGCAATGTTTTATCAAGGCGTGGGGCTGGTTTATTTTTTGCTGGTTGCCGGTATAACGTTCCTCTTTGTATATGTCATCCATGTTCAGCATCGGGAGCGAGTACGGGCAGAGAAACAATATCGTATGGTCGAGCAGCAGCTTCAAGAGATGAGACTGGGCGCGGCAGGCCGGGAGCAAATGGGGCAGGTTCAGCTGGAGGAGCGTCTGGCGCAGGCTGAAGCGCGATATCAGCGTTTAATTGAAGAGCTTCCCAAGCCGGCTGCCGTCATCCAAGAACGGAACTGGGAATACGTGAATAATGAAGCGCTGCGGCTGCTTGGAGCGGAGGAGGCCGGGCTTGCCGGGCGGCCGGTTACCGAATGGGTTGCGTCCGAGGATTTGCTGTGCTTCAAGCACTGGCTGGGGGCGGTACAATTGGCTGCCGGTCTTCCGGAGCCACCGGGGGCTGCCTGTATGCAGCTCCGCATGGTATGCGCCGATGCAGCAGTAAAGACAGTAGAAATGAAGGCGCTTTCTATATGGTTCAAGGACAAGCCGGCGGTGCTGCTGCTGATGTGGGACATTTCGGATAAGAATGAAGCACTGAAGCTGATGGTGCAATCCGAGAAGCTGACGATGGCCGGACAGCTGGCGGCGGGCATTGCCCACGAAATTCGCAATCCGCTCACCTCCTTGAAGGGCTTCCTGCAGCTGATGCACAAAAGCACGGATAAGCGGGAACAATACATGGAAATTATGCAGGAGGAGCTTAGCCGCATTGAGCTGATTGTCGGTGAGCTGCTGATGGTGTCCAAGCCGCACGAAATGGTGTTCCGGGTGAACAATATCGGCAAAATGCTGCGCAACGTCGCGCTGCTGCTTCATTCGCAGGCGATGCTGAATAATGTGGAGATTCATCTGATGGTGTCCGGCGAGCCTATCTGGGTGCGGAGCGATGAGAATTCATTGAAGCAAGTGTTCATTAATATGCTGCAAAATGCGATGGATGCCATGCCCGTCGGCGGGGTGATTCGGCTGGAGGCGTTCGAACAAGACGGGCAGGCTGTTATCCGGGTGGCTGACCAGGGCTGCGGAATTAAGGAGAGCGAGCTGAATAAAATCGGCCAGCCGTTTTTCACAACGAAGGAAAAAGGGACAGGTCTTGGCCTGACGGTCAGCTTCAAGATTATCCACAGCCACGGCGGAACCATTCAGATTGACAGCAAGCCCGGCGAGGGGACGATATTTACCGTGGCGCTTCCGCTGTCCCCGGAGGGATTGCCAGGGGAAGTGAACAATACGCCAGCTATTTCAAACGGCGGATGAACGATGGCAGGCTCTGGTTCCCGTCGACGAAGATGCGTTTGAGCTGCAGCGGCTGCTGGCCCGGGTCAGTGAAGCCCTGATCGATCGTGAAGGCGTAGCGGAAGCCCTGCTCCTTCAGAATCGCCAGTGTCTGTTTATTGTAGAGGCCGTAAGGATAGCAGAAAATATCGGCGGTCACGCCAAGCTGCGCTTCGATTAGCTTTCGGGCCTCGATAATTTCCTGGGCCTGCCGCTCGGCATTCAGCTGATTCAGCTTCGGATGGCTCATGCCGTGGGGCATAACGTCCCATCCGGCCTTCTGCATTTCCTTAACCTGCTCCCAGCTTAAGTACCCTGGCTTGTCAACCCAGCCCGGGGTCATAAACAAGGTGGCATGAAAGTCATATTTCCGTATCAGAGGCATGGCCGTTTCATAATTGTCGGTATAGCCGTCGTCAAACGTCAGGAGAACTGGCTTTGCCGGCGGCTTTTGCTTGTCTTCCATGATATCGGTAAATTGCTGCAAGGTTAGTGTGGTGTAGCCTTCTTCGGCCAGGTAGCTAAGCTGGGCCTCCAGCTTGTCGGGGGTTAAGGCTGCGGGATTGCCGGGGTCGATGGCGATGCTGTGGTAATTCAGAACGGGAATGCGGACCTTCGCCTGGTTCGGGTTATAGACCGAGGCTGTAACGCTAGGAGAGCCGGCCGGCGGGATCGTGAGGCTCGTGGCGGATGGGGCCGGATCTGGAGCCGGCAGCTCCTTTGAATCAGAGGCGGCGGCGCTGCCTCCGGCCGGAACTCCGTCATCGGCGGGAAGACGGTCTGCCGGGAGAGCGGGATTGGGCATAGACGGGCTGGGGCTGGGCGCAGGATTGGAAAAAGCGAGCGGCGCCTGCAGGTATACGGCGGTTTCCTGCGTCAAGACGCTCTCTGCCGTGTTACCGCCGGGACTAGGGCTGCAGCCGGGAGCGGCAAGCAGCAGCATGAGGCACAACGCGGTGAGTACACCGCCTGATTTGGTCATAAGGAAGCTCCTTTCCTTGAGGGAATTTCCGGTTAAGGGGAGGGAGTGCGCTTGGCCTCCAAAACGTGGGCGAATTGCTGCAGCGCGTCTTCTCCATGCGGCGTAAGCCGGTATACACCGCGTTCCACACGTTCAAACCAGCGGTACACATTGCGCCGCAGCATCAGGGAAACCTTGCTGCTTCCCGTTAGCTCGCGCAGCTGCTTGGGGCTTAGCGGTCCCTTGCGATGCAGCCATTCCGCGCATTCCAGCGCCCGTTCCCGGTATGCGGTGACGAGCTTGGTTTTTGTGCTGCCGCCGACGTTGTAGTCGCCGCTTCGCTCACGGAACTCCGAGACGAGGCGGGCGGTCCGGTGCTTCATGGGCTTCAGGGAGGCGCTGAACGCGGTAGGCACAACCGGTTCCTGCCCGGTGGAATCGGCGTCTGGAGAAGCGCTTTCAACCGCTTCCGGGTTCGCGCTTGCCGCCGCAGCGTTGGCGGCTGGTGAACGCTCTCCCTGCCGACAGGCGCCCTCCGGTTCGCACAGCAGCTCTACGAACGGCTTCTTGCGGCTGTAGAAGCGAACCGTCAGCAGTCCGAGTCCAAGCATCCGGCACAGCCGGGTAAGCTCGCTCCATTTGAGGCCGTGCGGCGCGCGGCCGTTCTTGCCTGTTTCCACCGCAAGATAGACCTGGGAGGATTGTCTGCGGCGGTCCAGGCCTTGGACCAGGAGCGGCAGGTTTAACGTTTTTTTTAGCTCGACAATGACCGGCTCCTCTTCGCCGCGAAGCGCCACCAAATCACAATGTCCAACCTCCCCGCGCACCTCGTAGCCGCGTGCTTCCCAGAAGCCCTTGACCGGCGCGTACAGGTCGGTTTCCTTACGAACGGGCATGTACTACAGCCCCTTTCTGCGAGTCTATGCCTAGAAGACATTGTCATTATAGCATGTTTGTCCGGCGAAAGACCGCGCAATTTGTCAAGCATTTCCATATAAAAATTCCGGCAACTTATCCAAGTGGGGCGCATACATATTTAGTACACCAAACGAAAGAGAGAGCCTACAGAGGAACGTCAGATAGAATACGTTTTGCCCGGCAGGACGTGAAAAGCATGCGCATGCTCTAAGGAGACAAAATGCCATCTCACGGGACGGCACGGCCCCGGGCAGCAGCAGGCTGCCGTTTCGATCAAGGGCAAAACCCAGAGGAGGTACCCATGGACATTTTTAGAAAAATTGCCGATCATCGTGCAGTGCGGGAGAAGGAAGCGTGGACGGGCACGTTCGCGGAGTACATTGAGCTGGTGCGCAAGGACCCCAGTATTGCGCGAAACGCCCATGCCCGGGTATATGACATGATTGCTTGGCATGGCATTTATGAGGAAAACGGGCAGAAGAAATATAAATTTTTCGAGCAGGAAATATTCGGCCTGGACCGGACGCTCGAAAAACTGGTGGAGGAATACTTCCACTCCGCCGCACGGCGGCTGGATGTCAAGAAGCGCATCCTGCTGCTCATGGGCCCGGTGAGCGGCGGCAAATCCACCCTGGTGACCATGCTCAAACGCGGTCTGGAGCGGTATTCCCGAACACCGGAGGGGGCGCTGTACGCCATTAAGGGATGTCCGATGCACGAGGAGCCGCTTCATTTGATTCCGCACGATCTGCGTCCGGAGATTGAGCGGGAGCTGGGCATCAAAATCGAAGGCAACCTGTCTCCGCTGAACCAGATGCGGCTGCGGACGGAGTATGACGGGCGGATTGAGGATGTTATCGTCGAGCGCATCTTTATCTCCGAGGATGACCGTGTCGGTATTGGAACCTTCAGTCCGTCCGATCCGAAATCCCAGGACATCTCCGACCTGACCGGCAGCATCGATTTTTCCACCATTACCGAATACGGCTCCGAATCGGACCCGCGCGCTTACCGCTTCGACGGCGAGCTTAACAAAGCCAACCGGGGGCTGATGGAGTTCCAGGAAATGCTCAAGTGCGATGAGAAGTTCCTGTGGCACCTGCTGTCCCTGACGCAGGAAGGGAATTTCAAAGCCGGGCGCTTTGCCCTCATCAGCGCGGATGAGCTTATTGTCGCCCATACGAATGAAGCGGAGTACAAAGGCTTCATTGCCAATAAGAAGAATGAAGCGCTCCAGTCGCGGATGATCGTCATGCCGGTGCCGTATAACCTGAAGGTATCGGAGGAGGAAAAAATTTATAAAAAGCTCATTGAACAGAGCGATATGCGTCACATACATATTGCTCCGCATACGCTGCGGTCAGCTGCAATCTTCTCTATCCTGACCCGGCTGAAGGAAACGAAGAAGCAGGGCGTCGACCTGGTCAAAAAGATGAAAATGTACGACGGGGAATCCGTCGAGGGCTTCAAGGAAGCCGATTTGAAGGAAATGCAGAACGAGTACCTGGAGGAAGGCATGACCGGCATCGATCCGCGGTACGTCATCAACCGGATCGCGAGCGCTCTCATCCGCAACGACCTGCAATGCATTAATGCGCTGGATGTGCTGCGCGCCCTGAAGGATGGACTCGATCAGCATCCGTCCATTACGAAGGAAGAACGGGAGCGGTTCCTGAACTTCATCTCGGTGGCCCGCAAGGAGTATGACGAGCTGGCCAAGAAGGAAATTCAGAAGGCGTTCGTTTACTCCTATGAGGAGTCCGCCAAGACGCTGTTTAACAACTACCTCGATAATATTGAGGCCTACTGCAACTGGGGCAAAATTAAAGATCCGCTGACCGGGGAGGAGATGGATCCCGATGAGCGGCTGATGAGGTCCATTGAGGAGCAGATCGGCATTTCCGAGAATGCCAAAAAAGCGTTCCGGGAAGAAATCCTCATCCGGATGTCCACCTATTCCCGAAAAGGACGCCGGTTCGACTACAGCAGCCACGAGCGCTTGCGGGAGGCGATTGAGAAGAAGCTGTTCGCGGATCTGAAGGATATCGTCAAAATTACAACCTCGACCAAAACACCGGATGAAAGCCAGCTTAAGAAAATAAATGAGGTGACCAAACGCCTCATTGACGAGCACAACTACTGCCCGGTATGCGCCAATGAGCTGCTTCGTTACGTCGGGAGCCTGCTGAACCGGTAAGCGTCGTGTCGAGCACGGATGATGACGCACTGCTTCCGGTGCGGCGTGGAGCAGCAGTACGTGCGAGCTGGCAGCTGTGCGCCCCGCCATCTTGCGCGGCCTGCAGCAGGATGGCGGAAGCCCCTGCCGATGCCGACAAAATCGTATAAAACAGCAGCACCATGCCGGCGGTTGGTTCCTGACCAACCGTCTGCACGGTGCTGCTGTTTTTTGCAGGTAAATTTGTATTGCTCTGCCTATAAGGACCAGTCGAGCTGCACTTCCCGTCCGGTCCGCGACGATTCATAGATGGCGTCCAAAATGAGATTGTTGGTCAGCCCGGATATCGCGTCCGTCAGCGGCGCTTGACCGTCCCGGACGCAGCTGACGAAGTGGCGGGCCATCCGCAGCCGCGCTCCTTCATCCCCATCCGGCGGTGACAGCTCCCGGTCTACCAGCTGTCCGTCAGCCGTTTCATGGAGCAGCTTGCCCCGGCTGCCACGAATGGCCGCTCCGCCTTCGGTGCCCATCAGATTGACAAACGGCTCGCTGTCCGTATCCAGATGGGCGGCCCAGCTTACGTCAAGGGACAGGATGCTGCCGTCCTCCATTTTGATTAGGGCCGCAGCGATGTCTTCCACATCATAGAAGCCGTCCCAGTTTGGGGTGCCCCAGCTGCCGATGCCGCGTTTTTTCGGCCCGAATTCCGCATAGGTGGAGCCGTACACGGAGACCGGCTTCGGATTCCCCATCAAATACAGCGACAAATCCAGCATATGCACCCCAATGTCGATGAGCGGCCCGCCGCCGGACATCGCTTTCTGGGTGAACCAGCTGCCCCAGCCCGGGATGCCCTTGCGGCGCAGCCAGCCGGCCTTGGCGTTGTAAATACGGCCCAGCGCTCCCTGCTGCATCTGCTCCTTGACCTGCAGGGCGACCCATTCCCAGCGCATCTGATGCGGAATCATCAAGGTCGCGCCGGTATCGCGCTGGGTCCGGACGATGGCTTTGGCCGAAGCGACGTCCAAAGCCATCGGCTTCTCCAGAATTACATGCTTGCCTGCCTGCATCGCCTCCATTGCAAGCGGAGCATGCCACTGGTTCGGCGCACAGACGATCACTGCATCCACTTCCGGATCGGCCAGCAGCTCCTGGGCCGTGCGGGGCTTCTTCGGAATAGCGAATTCCTCCGCCCGGGACTCGGCAAGAGGGTAATAGGTGTCGGTAATCGATTCAATCCGGATGTCCGGAAGCTGGGTAAACGTTTTGATATGTACGCTTGCAATATTGCCAGCCCCGATAAGGCCGAGCCGCAGCGGTTGGTTGGTTGTCACGGGAATCCCTCCAGTTGAGAAGTACGTTGATTAAGAAGCAGGCAGGCGGGCGGCTGACTGCTGCAGTCTTGAACATCTGTGAGCCGGTCCGCACGACCATCCCGGCACGTTAAGCATATGACATTGCCCCCCGTCATGTGACTTTAACCGCGTGCTGGGAGAAGTGTACGGTCTGTCGGGGTTCGATCCGCCGTTTTCCGGCAGCGGGGCAGTCTCCGGGATTTAAGCATGCTGGATACATCTGCCCCCGGTCAACCGAGCCGGTCTGCATCGCCTGCGCTGTGCGGCAGCTAAGGAAACAGCTCCACGGTGGATACGGCATTCACCGGATCGGTCTGCTTGTTGAAGGACAGCGTGAATACCGTCTCTCCCGTATGCGAGGTGAAATCGATACCGCCGCCATGCTTATCCATAATTTGTTTGCAGATAGCCAGTCCCAGGCCGGTGCCGTTGCTTTTGCCGGTCACAAACGGAGTGAAAATGTTCGTTTGCATCAATTCCGGAATGCCGGGACCGTTGTCTCTGATTTGCAAAAATATGTATTGTTCATCCTCATTGCTGCTTAAGATGATTTTGCGCGGATGAGGCATAGTCGATAAGGCGTCGATGCTGTTGTTGAGCAGATTTGAGATGACCTGCTGAAAGGACACCTTCGGAACGGAAAGGGCCGGATGATCGCCGAAATCAAGCTCTACCTCGATGCTCTCGCTGTCAAGCCGCGGATGGTTTAGAATGAGCACGGAATGAACGAGGCTCGGCAGGTCAATCAGCACCTGATTCTCCTCGTGAATGTTGCTCTTCGAAAAGCTGAGGAAGCCGGAAATTTGCCGGTACAGGTTATCGAATTCATTCTCTATGACATCCAGATAGCGCGGGATGCTGGTGCTGGCGTCCGAAGGCAGATTGGCCCGGATAAGCTTGAGGAAGCCTTCGATGGCTGTCAGCGGATTGCGCAGCTCGTGCGCCATGCTTGCCGCCATTTTGCCAAGCAGGGTCAAGCGTTCCTTGTGCTGGAGCGCGGAGTTTTCCTCAACGTTTTGTACAGTCACCGCATCAAACGGGTTCAAATAAGCGTTCCAAATGATGCTTTGCAGCTGATCCAGCCTGCGGTGAATGACAGGAATGGTCAAATGGAGGTGCTTCAGATCCAAATCATGCTTCATTACAAACGGCCAAATCTGGTCCATGAAGCATTCCCGCAGCAGATGCGAAATTTTGAGGACGTCGATAATCGGCGCCTGCACGCCAACAAGCTCCAGCAAGCTATGCTGCAGCGCAGGGAAGGCTGAATTCTCTTCTATCGGGGTATCGAAGTCAAACAATATATCCAAAAAAAGCTCGCCTATGCGGCGAAGTGGGGGAGTATGAGGGATTTCTTGGAAATGGTTGTCAATCGCCAGAACCCACAATTGAATAATCTGGTCCTTGCTGACAAGCCAAAACTGTTGTAGCAGCTCTCCGGTTTGCATACATGCTCCTGTCCCTTCTTATCCATCGCTGTGCTGGATCTAAGCGGGTTTATACAATGATAGCGATTACACATAATGAATTTTATATTATTATACCTTATTTAGAATGGATTTTGGATGGGAAAAATGGAAGTTTTCATTCCGCTTCATACACATGGATTGGAAACCTTGAGCCATAAATGCGCGTATTATTATTTTGGGATGATTTTTGATATGAATCATGCTACATTGGGAGACAAAGTGTTCATTTATAGAAAGGAGATTTAAGCTCTTGAAGAAGAAACATCTACTTTCTTTTACGCTGGCTTTGGCGATTGCCGCTGCCCAAGGGCAAGCGGCATCGGCTCAGGTATCCGGCACGACGCTGCAGCTGCAGCTGCTGGACAAGCAGTTGTCTGCGTCAGTGAATGGTTCGGCCGTATCGACGGAAACGGCGGCACAAATTGTGGACGGAAGCTTCTACATCCCGCTGCGCTGGACCTCACAGCAGCTTGGGCTGGAAACAAAATGGAATGAGGAACGCATGACGGCGGGGCTGACTACGCCGAATGCGTATTTGGAGTGGGATTTGGCGCGCCAAACCGTCAGTGTCAACGGGTCATCAGTGCCCTTGGAGGAAACTTCCTTGATTAGCGATGGCGTATTGCTGGTCAAGCTGAGCTGGATTGCGCCTTATTTGCAGGTGAACTATGCTTTTCAATCTCATCCTGCCCGTGTAGATCTGACGTATGTGCAGCCGACCGATACGGCGTATCGCGAGTCGGGCTATTCCGAGGATTTGCAGCGGAATTCGCGCCCCATCGCTGTTTTTGTTCCCGATAAGCCGTTTTACCGGCTCGGTGAGCCGGTTTCTTATATTGATTTGAGCTATGATCCCGATGCCGAAGGGCTGCCGGAATATAAGTGGTCGGGGAACAAGCCGGCTTTCTTTGAGCCGGGGACATACACTGTGTCCTTGCAGGTGCGGGACGGAAACGGAAATTGGAGTGACACCGCGGTTCAAACGGTGAAGGTGACCGATGAGCCTTATTTAAGCAAAGCCGAATTCCCCTGGTATACAAGCCAGGCCGGCAGCGTGATTAGGGAAGCATCCTCCTCCGGTCCATGGGAACATACGCTGGCCGGCAGCCCTCCGCTGCTTGGCGTCATCTCGAGCTCGAAGGAACGAAAACGGATCAGCAGCGGCGAGAATCAGGTCATCCGGAGCACGGGCATGCTTGGACAGCAGGCTTTGAACGGCAAAGCCCGCTTAACCCTGCATCACAGCAATGGGATGCACCGCAAGGTAAATGTCGCCACAGTGCTGTATAATCCGGATTCGAGCAAGACCCGGACCGTACAAATCACGCGCGAGGGTCTGCTTCAGCCGACGATCCTGCATCAGGCGAATGCCAGAGAAGCGGCTGTCAATTTCATCACTCAGCCGGGATCGGGGGAAAGCATCGAGGTGAAACCCGGTCAAACGGCTGTGTTAGATCAGGTGACGCTGGAGCCGGGACAAGGCTTTGCGGCGATTCAGGATATTGAAACGGATGGCCAGGCCGAAATCGGCTTTGTTGTTTTCGGCGAGAACGAAATCATGAAGCCGTACAGCGCCCTATTCACGCCTTCGGTTACTAAGGCTGTGTATGAAGCTTCAGAAATTCATTATGAAGCGAGTCTGGACCGGACCAATCTGCCGGTGCTGTCCACATGGACGCCAGGCTTGTCCCCGGCTGAAGACAGAGGCATGGTGTATTCCTTGAACCTGAAGCACCCGCGTCCGTCCGTGATTGCTCTCCGGGCCAAGGAAGGCTATGTCAACGGTATTGTACGGGTTAACGGCCAGGTGCTGGCTCTGCCGCAAGGAGGCTTGACGGATCAGGACGGCGCTTTCGTGGTTTACCGGGCCGAGGGGCTGGAGCCGGATGTCAAGATAGAATGGCTGGCTGCTCCCGGAACTACGTCTGCAGTGGAGTGGATTTTTTATCCGCTGGATGAAAGAAGTAAACGATAGAGAGGAATATATCCGCTGATGAAACCATTGCGTCAATTGCTGCTGACCCTTTCTGTGGTTATTGCCTTCGGGAGTTTGGGCGTGAGTGTCTCCGCCGCCCCGGAGGATAGCCATTTGCTGCTGTATCCCGGCAACACGGCAGCCTATATGAATGGAGAAAAAACGGAAGCCGGAGCGGCTCCGCTGGAGCGGAACGGCAGCTATTACTTGCCAGCCTCCGAGCTGACCGTATGGTTCGGCGTGCCGGTCAAATGGAACGCCGAGAAGCGAACAGTACAAGTTACGACACCGAAGGCGTTTCTGGAATATTCGCTTGCGGACCGGACCGTTCTTGAGAATGGCGAGATCCGCGAGTGGGGAAATACCGCCCTGCTCGAAGAGGATCGGCTTTATCTGGAATTATCCGCGCTCCAGCCCTATATCTCCTTTCAGGCGAATGCCGATGAGGATTTGAACCGGATTGAGCTGCGCTATATCAAGCCGGAAGCGGACCGGACGCTGTTTACGAACGATACGGCGCCGAACGTCAAGCCCGTCGCCAAGTTCACGGTCGATAAAGAAGCATACCGGATTGGCGAGCCGATTCATTACAGCAATTTAAGCTATGATCCGAAGGGGACGGCGTTGAAGGACATTCAATGGATCGGGAATGCGCAAACGATTTTTACCCCGGGCTTGTACAAGGTTTCTCTTACGGTCAAAGACAGCTTCGGCAATGTAAGCAACACGTATTCCCGCAACATTCTTGTCAAGGACGAGCCTTATTTGGATGAATTCGAGCATCATGTATACCACAAGCCGGTAGGCACTTATGTCCGCGAGGAAGAAGAGGTGCTCCGCAAATATTTGCGCGGCATTCCGCAAATCCCGAAGATGGAGCGAAAGCCTACCGATCGCCCGCTTATTGTAAGCGACAGCCCGGAGACGTTTACGGAGAAGGGGATTTTGTATCAGGAGCTGGTTAACGGGAAAGCCCGGCTGTATGCGACCCATGTCAACGGGATGAGCCGGAAAATGAAATTCGCCATTATGGTCCGTAACCATGATCCGGCTCGCAGCGTTACGATCAAGACGACGAACCAAGGGGAAGTATATCCGTCTATTTACGCCAACCTGATTGGCAATGAACCGACGATTGAATTCCTGCAGGGAAGACGGGCGGAGGAAACGCTGGTGCTCCGGCCGAACGAAACGGCATATTATAAGGACATGCCGGATTTTTATCCTGATCAAGGCATGAATGTGCTGTATGATGTAGAAACCGACGGCGAGGTAGAATTCTCCTTTGTGGCGATGGATCAGGAGGAGGGCCTCGATGCACTGGATTCACTGCCGAAATTGGCCTACAAAGGCAATGTACGGGGGACGTTCGTCGGCTCAGAGGTGTACTGGAATATCAATGCTTCCTCGATTACGAAGCCGTCCAGCTTCGCCATCGGCGACGGAACCTCGGATATATTTGTAAAGGGAACGGATTATATCAGCAAGGAGCCGTCCCTGAATCTGGGCAACTACGGCGTCGTCTACAAAATTCATATCGATGCACCGCCCAAAATGTCGGTGCTCGTTCTCCCGCGGGGCGGCGTGTTTAAAGGGCCGTTCCTGGTGAACGGCAAGGTTGTACAAACCCCGCCTTCAGGAGTCATGGTCGACTATCAGGGATATACAATCATTGCCAGAACGAATGGAACCGAGCCGTCCCTGGATTTGGAATTCTCTCCGGCTTCGGGATCGGCGTTCCCGATAGACGTTATTTTTTATCCGCTGACGCAGGAATAAATGAATATCTTCCATGGATGTTAAGCAGCCGGGTCCTGACTGTAAGCAGGATCCGGCTGTTTGGGTTGGTATGGATTTTACAACAACTATGGTCTGGGCCTGGTTCGTCCGGATTGCGTGGTTTGACCGACTGCCTTCATGCAGCAATGCATCGCGCGCTGGGAGCTGCGGGCGGTGCGAACGGTTTGTTGTCTCCCGGTTTAGCGAGAGGAGAAGGAAGCCTGCGAATCAAGGATGATAGAGAAAGGAATATACCAGTCTCATTTATTGAAGCCCGGTACAGTTTGATGCGATGATGACGGGGAGAACGGACGAACCGCCGCTGAAAATGTCCGGGCGCATGCACATGACAAAACGGGCGGCATATGGTGTAGGGAGCAGCGAATCGTTATACCCTGGCAGTGACTAAGCATAATTTCGAGGTGATGGGGTTATGACCAGCAAGGTGGCGTATTTTTCCGCTGAATTCGGTATCGATGCGGCTTTGCCGATTTATTCGGGGGGTCTTGGTGTGCTGGCCGGAGATCACATTAAAGCGGCAAACGATTTGGGGCTGCCTTTAATCGGGGTTGGGATCTTTTACAGCAGCGGGTATTTTCAGCAGCGGATTCGTGAAGACGGGGTACAGGAGCATCATTACCCGCCGCTTGATACCTCCAGGCTGCCGATAGAACAAGTTACGGATTGCGAGGGCCGGCCCTTACTCATACAAGTGCCCGCTGCAGGGCGTCAAATTGCTTTGAAGGCCTGGCGGGTGGACGTCGGGCAGGTTCCCGTATATCTTCTGAACTCGGACGTGGAGCAAAATCATGATGATGATCGCAGGCTCACCGACCGGCTGTATGCCAGCGACCCGGATATCCGCATTAGCCAGGAGATTATTCTCGGGATTGGCGGTGTCAGACTGCTGCAAGCGCTGCAAATCAAGCCGGCGGTGTGGCATATGAATGAGGGGCATTCGGCATTCTCTACCCTGGAGCGTATCCGCGAATATTCGGAGCAGGGGGTCACGTTTGAGACAGCTTTGGAGGCGATAAAAGCCAGCACCGTATTTACGACGCACACCCCTGTTCCGGCCGGTCACGATGTGTTCTCCCTGGAAAGGATGGACCGGTATTTCGGTGATTATTATTGGCAGCTGGGAGCGGAGCGGGAGAAAGTGCTGGCCCTCGGATGTATCGGGGAACAATTCAATATGACGCGGCTGGCGGTCAGCACGTCATCCAGGGTCAATGGAGTCAGCAAGCTGCATGCTGAGGTGACCAAGCACTTATTTCATGAGTGGAAGCCTGTTATTCCAGCCCAGGACGTTCAGGTGGACGCGATTACCAACGGGATTCATATCGGAACCTGGCTGTCGTCCGGCATGCGGAGCTTGCTTGACAAGCATTTGGCAGCCGGTTGGGAGGGGAGGCAGGCTGCCGCACAGACCTGGGCTCCGGTCCGGAATATCCCGGACGGGGAGCTGTGGGCGGCACGGCGGCAGGCCAAGGACAAGATGCTGCAGGAGCTCGGGCTGCCCGTCTCCCCCAGGGACATGCTGCTTGTCGGCTTCGCCAGACGCTTCGCAACGTACAAAAGAGCGCTGCTGTTATTTGAGGATCTTGACCGTCTCGATCGCATCGTGAATGATGGAGCGCGGCCGGTAAGCTTTATTTTTGCAGGGAAAGCCCATCCGGCGGACGGACCGGGACAGGAGCTAATTCGCCGGATCGTGGAGATTGCCAGGCAGGAGCGGTTTAAAGACCGGATATTCGTAGTAGAAAACTACGATATGGGCCGGGCCAAGTGGCTGGTGCAGGGTGTGGATGTTTGGTTGAATACACCCGTGAGGCCGATGGAAGCCAGCGGCACGAGCGGACAAAAGGCGGCTGTAAACGGCGTCCTCAATTGCAGTGTAAGAGATGGCTGGTGGGATGAGGGCTATAACGGACGCAACGGCTGGGCCATTGAAGGGTCGTTGCCCGGGGATGAGGGAGCGCGCTTTCATCATGACAGCCAGGCGCTATACCATTTGCTGGAGCACGAGATTATTCCGCTCTATTACCGGCGCAGCCATGAGCAGGTGCCGGAAGGCTGGGTAAGCACGATCAAGGAAGCCATCTGTACGCTGGCCCCCGAATACAACACGCATCGTATGGTTCAGGATTACTGGAACCGGATTTATGCTCCTGTCGGAGACAGAGGCAGCAGATTTGCTGCCAATCAGCTGGAAATAGCCGGAAAAGTCGCCGCGTATAAAGCGTTTGTCCGAAAAAGCTGGCCGCTGGTAAAGGTGCATGGCTTGTCGATTTCCTCTGGACAGGCGACCAAAATCGGGCCCCCGCAAACTGTGATTCAAGCGAATGTCCAGCTTGGTCCGATATGGGATCGGGATGTCCGGGTAGAAGCGGTAGGCGCTGACGGTTACGGGGGGATTGTGAAGGTGGAGCTTGTGAAATCCGGGGAAGCGGAAAAGGGGTATTACACGTATGAGGCTGTGGTGATGGATACGCTGGATCAGCTCTGGCAGTCCACCGCCAATGTGAGGGTTACCCCTGTCAGCTGCGATTTCAGCCATGACTTTGAGATGGAACTGGCTGCCTGGGGATAAGCGGCAGCTCAAGCAGGAACAACTACTGCGCATCACAAGGCAGTAACGTTAGGCTATGCCGATCCGGACAGGGAGCAGCAATTCCGCACGCGCGCAGCTCCAGCGCGCGGTGTTACGCTGCATGACGGCGGTCGGTCAACTACATGCTGTTATCTTCACGAAAGGCCGTGCATTGCGACTGGTCGCGGTCATGCGGCATCACAACACCACTCCGCGAGCCGGGCCAAACGAAGCGAAAGCCGCCGGTGTGGTTCTCCCCCCCGTCAAGCAGACCAGAATGGTTCGACCGACCGCCACGCAGTGTCGCAACGCGCGCTTGGGATTCGCGCACGTTGGACATAAAGAGACCGTTTCTCGGTATTGCACCGGGGAACGGTCGTTTGGTTTCTTCTGAAACGATGGCGCGTCTTATTGGGCGGAGCCGGCCGCCACGGCATCCTCAAAGTACTGCTCCAGCGTAATCTCCCGTTGCTGCACTTCCGCGGCAATGTCCGCTCCGACATAACGGATGTGCCAAGGCTCATAAGCGTAGCCTGTCAGCTGCTCCTTGCCTTGCGGGTAACGGATAATGAAGCCGAATTCGGCCGCGTGCAGGACGAGCCACTTGCTTTCCTTTGTGCCTGCAAACGATTCGTCCAGCGCATACCTCACGTCGGGAGAGGATACGTCAATAGCGAGTCCCGTCTGATGCTCGCTGGTGCCGGGAATGGCGCTGTATTTGCGGGCGTTTTGTTCGCCTTGTGTTTTGACATAGTATTGAAACAATGATTTTTGGGTCGCATAGGAACGGTAGGCGGATACGCCGGTCAAGGACAGATTCTCCTTTTTGGCCTGGGCGAACAGCTTTTCCACCGCCTGGGCGGCTTCCTTGCGCATCAGCTTCTTCTCGTTTTTCTCCTTGAAGGAAAAAGGAATGCTCGGCTCCACCAGATCGGACGGGGCGTAATTCTCAGGAAGCTGGCGCTGTTTGTTGACAACGAGAGCGATGTCGGACGTATTGGTGATTACGGCCTCCCCTTTGCTGTTCACAGTAACCGTGTCCTGCAGGGAGGGCTTAATCCGCAGCGGCAGCTCTGCAGTCTGTCCTTGATAGGTGACGGTTATGGTGGCTCTGGCACCGGTCTTGGCGGTTTCGGCTGCCAGCACCTCCGCTGTTCCGGAGGCGACGGAGGCTGTGCCGGGCGGCTCCACGGCAAACTGAAGCCCGGGCAGCTTCGACAGATCGAGACGGGTGCCGTCTTTTTTGGTTCCATATACGGTTAAGGCTTGTCTGGCTCCCGGCCCCATGCTAAGGCTTGCTGAGGCAAAAGCAAGGGAGGTGATGCTGTCGCTTGCTTTGCCTTCGGCGGGAACGCGGTTCGTGTCTTGCGGCGAATCGCCTGACTGGCAGCCGCCCAGCAGCAGCAGTGCTATTAGGGCAGCCGCCATCGTCGGGGACGGGCGGAAAAAATACCATAAATAAGAACGCGGCGAGAGCAATGTCGCACCTCCTGGATGTACATGTATGGGAGTATTATATCATGGCCGATCCGTGGAGGTTAAATTTTGAAGAGTCGCTTGAAATACCATCTATTTACCAGCAAAATTCGACAAAAAATTCAGCAAGCTCCCGCAAGAAGTGCTATACTTGGTAGGGCACTTTTCTTTACATGCGCTTTACATTTGAGCAGGGGGTCAGGTTAAGCAGTGAAATCAAAACCGAAGCTGATAGAGCTGGATATTGTCCGGGCTTTCGCTATTTTGGCGGTGCTGTTCATTCACGGCACTTCCGAAGGCATTGTGGATATGCCGCAAGGCACGCCAGCACAGCTCATCTATTTAAGTGTCAACAAGGTCAGCAATTTTGCGGTGCCGGTATTTTTGCTGCTGAGCGGCATGGTTTTATTTTATGCGTATCAGGGCGGGTGGAGCTGGCGGCGCGCCGCCGGATTTTACCGGAAACGTCTGCAATATATCGTTGTTCCGTATTTAATTTGGTCTATGCTCTACTACTTGTTCCATCAGCGCCTGGCGGGCAGCGAGCTCCGGATCGACTGGCGGGAATATGCGGATCTGCTGCCGTGGGCCGACGCGAATTACCATTTGTACTACGTTATCATTATTTTGCAAATGTATGTGCTGTTCCCGATTGTTATGACGGTGATGGAACGCTGGCCGCGGCTGAGGCCGCACCTGATTTGGTTGGGGTTTGCCGTGCAGGCGCTTTTCTTCAGCTATGGGCACTGGGTGGAGCCGATTCCGAATTCGCCATCGCTGGCGACATCGTATTTGGGAGTTTTCTTGCTGGGCGGTTATATCGGCTTGAACTATGAGGCGTTTGTCCGCCATTTGCCGCGGCTGCTGCTCTGGGCGGTGCCTGCAAGCCTATGTATGGGCGCAGCGTTGGCGGGTTTCTTTATCCTCGATCAATCTGGCATCGGCTTGGGACAAATCTTATATGAGCTTCTGTTTAACGCATATCCGGTTGCCGCTTCTGTAGTTATGATTGGCTTGGCGCGCAGGCTGCTCAGCCGCAGGCCCGCGCTGTCGCGGATTCTGCTCTCGCTTGGCGCAGTCTCGTTCGGTATTTACTTGCTGCATCCGATGGTACTGACGATATGGCGCGTGAATATGACGGCAGATCGCTTCGGGATGGAGCAGTACCATCTCCTTGCGGCGGGGGCTCTTGTCACAAGTCTTGTTATTCCCTGGCTTCTCGTGCTTGTGTACCAGCTCGTGACGAAACGGCTGCGGACCGCATGGCGGCGCAGGCTTCAACCTGAATCGGCCGGACAGGCCGCATCTCACGGCTCCTGACAGTTACCTGTCGGGGGTTTTTTGTTGTCTTATTTAAAAATCCTTTAGAAATGGGGTTGATGAGTAATCTGGGCATGTGGTCGACCGACCGCCGTCATGCAGCGAAACACCGCGCGCTGGGAGCTGCGCGCGGTGCGGAAAATGCAGCAAACGCCGTATGCACTGGAGCCCCGCAGGTTAATGTGGCAGAGCGGCGGTGCGGCTGGCACAAGATCGCTACCTGGCTAGGTGAATGATGGATGTATTTGCGCTCCAGCTTCGGCGCATTCTTTGGCTTGAGAGCAGGCTGCGCTTCTTTACTTATGTTCTCTGGATGGGGCGGCTTCTCCAAGCTTACGCTGAATCACAGCCTGGAACAGCTCTACCGTCTCGGCGTCATACATCATATCTGACCACCGGAACAGCTCCTCCAGCGCTTCACGTTCAGACAGCGGCGATTGTCCGTACTCAGGCCGGCAGCGGGTCATCCGGTCGAAGCTGTCGGCAACCCGGAGGATGCGCGCCGCTTGACAGATCTCATTCCAGCACAGACTGTTCGGCAAACCGGTGCCATCCAGATTTTCCTGGTACTGCTGCACGGCATCGATATGGACAAGCTCTTCCAGCTTCCACTCCCGCAGAATGCCGGCAGCAGCTTCCGGGCACTGATCGCCGATCCGGGCCTGAAGCGCGGCTGAGGCACGGGTCGTTTTTTTCCAATCCGCCGACGGGTCGATTTCGTGAAGCAGCGCTGCGCGCATCAGCCGCAGCCGTTCCGGCTCATTCCAGTCTAGCTCCTGGGCAATGATATTACAGTAATAGGCCACCCGTAAGGAGTGATCGTACCGGGCTTTATTCGTTCGTTCCTGGCGCTTGAGCAAAAATTCCATGTCTGGATGTCCGATACGTCTGCGCATTGTTTCCAGTTCCCCGTAGGTCCACATGGATAATTTCATTAAGAATCTACTTCCTTCCAAACCTCATTTTCCTTATTATGCCCTAGTGAATGGTTCAATTCTATGACCAATGCTTCTTATCTTCACGAAAACTGCTCCTATTCGACCGAATAGGACAACTTTCTTAAAAAAAACGTCCCCCACCAGAAGGAGTTTTGTCGCATGCTGGAGAATTTATCAATTGATATATACTGATTTTAACGGCGGGGTGAGTGGATGAGACAGCTACTGCCGAAGTTGACTGGATTATTGCATGCGTTTTCGGCATCATGCGGACTTCCACTGTTTGTAACCGGACCTGATGGTGGTGTGATTGCCAGTTCCTATACTAATCTTTGTTTAACTCCGGTTGATAATAACGGGCCAGCTCCGTCCGGGACGGAGCCGTTCGAGGGGATGGGCCCGGACGGAATGCCCCAGGCGATGGCCAAAGCGCTGCTGAATGATTACGGACGCAGCCGGGCAACGATAGAGCTTCAATGCAAAACGACGGCGGATGCACGCCAATCCCTGCTTTTTGCCCCTGTCTGGGTGGACAACAAGCAGCCTTTATTTGTATGGTCGGGTTTTTTGGCACCTTATCGTACAGGTGCGATATCGAACACGGAAATGCTGCTGCACGGGGATGTATGGGATGAAGGACGCATCCGCAGCGCCCAGGAGCAGATCGATCAGCTTGTGGAGTTTATCGGGGATTTGTGGGCTTCAAATAAACAGAAAAAGGTCACGGAGCAGCTTCTGGGCCCCATGCGGCAGCTCGCCCGGATGACCCAATACGATACGGATGTATTATTGAAGCAAAGCCTGGAGATGCTGCAGGGCTTCCAATTCGTAGGCATCGCCAAAAAGATTGACGGGGACCGCTACCAGGTGGTTCAGGTTGCCGGCTCCGGAAGCGCTGCCGCTTTATTGCAGCGGGAGTTTTATATCGGAGAAGGGCTGCTGGGGCGGGTGGCTGCAACAGGGAAGGGCGAATACTTGGAGGACGCCTCCGACTACTTGTCCCTTGGCGTTCTGAGTGTGCTGGCTGAATCGCTGCAGCGGCTGTTCTGCTACCCGGTCCGATCCAAGGGGGAGTCCCAAATCTTGTTTTTCGGGGGCGGAAGCGAGACCGCGGAGCCGCCGTTTTCGGAGCTTCTGCCGTGGCTTGCGCAGATGTACGGAAGATATCTTGGCCTGGTTGAGGATCGGACAGAGCTGGAGAGCAAGGCTCACCATTCCTTGATCCGGCTGTCCACCTTGCTGGATATTAGCCGCTACTTAATGATGGACGATATCGGCACCCGGAACATTCTGTATGTGCTGGTGGATATGAGCTTATCGATTGCAGAAGGGGGCTTCGCGGCCGTTCTTTACAAGAACAATCCTGGCTCCGACCAGTTCTCGCTATTCTCTCGTGGCCTTCCGGCCGAATTGAGCCGGGGCTACAGCCAAGAGCTCACGGCTTGTTACTTCCAGCCGGGGGCTTCCGGCCCGGAATTCAAACAGCCGGTCATCCGGGATTCCGCGGTGCTTGGCCTGGTTCTGGAGGCGCCCTTGCAGCCTTACAAGCAGCTAAAGGGTGTGCTTAGCGTGAAGCTGACAACCGAGCAGCACTATGAGAGCATCAAGCCGTTTTTTTACGGCTTCACTATTGTTGCCTCCATGGCGCTTCAGAAGGCGGACGAGCAGTCGGAGCGGCGGGATCAGACCATTATGGCGCTTAACAGGGCCGTAGCCCGCTGGGATCAGGAGGCTTACTCGTACACCCTGCAGCTCGGTGAGCTGGCCACTTCCTTCGCCGACTCGCTGGATTTGACGGACGAAGTGAAATGGTCCATGCGCAATGCTTGCCTGCTTCAGCCGTACTCGGCAGAGTTCGTGGCAGAGCAGGGAATCGGAGCGGAGACAGTAACGATTCTGCGTGAAGCTGAACGGCTGAAGCGGGGCGAAGCTATCGGAACGGTCAAAGTGGCCAGCTCCTCCGCGATTACGGCTGCGCAGGCGCTTCATCTTGTGCGGCTGCATCTGGAGCAGAAGGACGCTTGTATCGCAGGCATTGATCCTTCGCTTGTGCCGCTTTCCTTGCAGCACGCGTTCCAGCATTTCCTGCATAGCAGCAAGGTGGTGGAACAGCAGTTTGTGCTGCCGGGACCTTCCGCCGTGAAGCCGACCGTGTCCCAGGATGACCGGATTAAGCTGCTCCCGCTGCTGACGGCCAGAGAGATGGAGGTTCTGGAGCTTATCGGGCAGGGGCACAGCAATAAGGAAATTGCCAAGGCACTGTTCATTAGTGAGCATACCGTCAAAAATCATATCAGCAACATGTTTCACAAGCTGGAGCTGACCGACCGGAATCAGGCGGTAGCCCTTTTGTATGAGTGGCGTTATACGCACGCTTCGGAATCGTAGACCGGAAGGCTTATGAAAAACAAATTGAAAAAGAAATTACATTCTATTTCAGTAAATGAATGGTTTTCATTTCCGTGAATATGGGATATGCATAGGAAATACTTCCTACTCCTATGCTGATGTCCTCCGGTTAACTAAGAAGACCGAGCCATGTTCAGTCTGGCATCCGCCCCGGTACAATGGCAATATATCGCGGACGGCAGACCCTCATTGGCAGCCATTGGTGACTGGACCAATTGAGCGAACAACGATCCTGAAGCGGAGGTTAGCCCATGAATATGACGACAGTAACAGGAATCCCCGGGCTTGACTATATACTGAATGGCGGCATTCCTACGCATTCACAAGTGGTGCTGGAAGGCGCTCCGGGTACAGGAAAAACGACGCTCGGCATGCAGTTTTTAATGCATGGGGCCGTTTCTTGCGGAGAGTCCGGATTGTATATCACCTTTGAGGAGCTTCCAGCCATGATTTACCGGAGCATGGAATCGTTTGGCTGGAACATTCGTGAACTGGAGCGGCAAAATAAGCTCCAGGTCATCTGTATTTCTCCCAGCGTCTTTATGAATGAGATGATGAGCGCTGGAAGCACGGTGTCTCGGATTTTGGAAACGATGTCATGCCGGCGTATCGTCATTGACAGCGTTAGCTTGTATAAGCAGTTCGCTGAAGAAGCGCCTTCATTTAGGAAAGCGTTTTATAGCCTGACCAATCTGCTGCGCAAATTTCAGATTACTTCCCTGCTGATTAGCGAGAACCAGAGCAGTCCCGAAGGAGAGGCTCCGGTGGAGCATTATGTCGCTGACGGAGTGATTCGCTTGTCGCTCAAGCCGTTTCAATCGGAATATCGACTGCGGAAGCTTGAAGTGCTGAAAATGCGCAACAGCAAGTTTCTGGAAGGTGAACACGCTTACAGAATTATGAATAACGGGATTTATGTGCTGCCGACCATGACCATGGTGGAAGAAATGGCGATGAACGACAAGCATGACCGGCTGTCCACCGGCATTGAAATGCTGGATCGGGCTTTGGGCGGAGGAATTCCGCGCGGCTCCGTGTTTGCCATTGATACGAACAGCAGAGCGAATTACCGTTATATGTTGAATTCAATTTTTACGAAGGCTATGGAGAGTAATGTCAATTGCGTCATTCAATTGTCCAGCCTGACCAATGTGAAGCAATTTATGGCGATGATGGGCAAATATAATATTCCAATTCGCGAGCTGCTGGAGGATGGCCGTCTCCAGTTAATTGAATTTTACAAGCGGTTGGAGACACCGGAATCGGTAGACTGGGTTAGTGATTTGAGCGGTCTGCAAGGGGAGCAGCTGCTGGATTCATTGAACATGGTAATTGATAAATGCACGAAGAACGCCGCCCTTGAAGGCAAGGAAATGATGCTTAAATTTGATTTGTATTCCATTGCCAACGAGCAGGGAATTCAGGCTGCGCTTCAGCTTTTCAGGCAAGAGCACAAGCGGGCGCTCGCAGAAGGCCATACCTATGTTTTCCTGTGCAATTTCTCCGAGATGCAGCCGGAAGCCGCTTCCGTGATTAAACGAAGCTGCAGCGGCGTAATTCGCACGTGGGTGGATGAGGTGTACCAGTATGTGCAGGTCGTCAAATCGCCGCTGGGCCGGATTACTCCCCCAATGATGGTGGAGAATATTGAACAGATCCCATACATCCGATTGCTGTAGATATAAGGAGAGAAGGCCATGGAGGAACGTCATCGCTTGACCCTCAATATGGAATGTGTACTGTTTTTTCAACAAAATCCGTATACGCTTGAGACTGCAGACGGCATTGCTATGCGGCTGGGCCGCAAGCGTCAGGATTTGGAGCCGGTACTTCATCAGATGGAATCAAACGGCGTCGTGCAAAAAAGCGGACAAGAGCCGGACGCCATTTACCGCTATGTCAGCCCTGATGTGTACAGCAGCTAGCCAGCCTGACCCCGGATATTTATAGCCGCCTCTCCATTGTGGAAGGCGCTTTTTTGCTTTGTCCTCGTTTTTCCCCCGACACTGGTCGGAGCAGCTGCTTCCCGGATGCATGATGGCTGGATAATCTGTCGCACGGAATTGCAGTCGAATAGGGAAGGCTTCCTATCTTCCGGGTTATGCATGAATTAGGAATGCCTCCTGATACCATCTTACGCGATATCCTTCTATACTAAATGCTGGACATAAAGCGACGATGGGGCGGACAACAATTGAATAATTCCATGGGTTGGGGGAGAACGAATGATAGTCAATGAGGAGCCGAATGAGCAGCTTCTGCATGAGCCTGAGCGGACGTATATCGAGTTAATTCATCGGATGGGCCGAGCGGCCGAGTACCGGGACCCGGAATCGAGCGGTCATATTGAACGTATCGGACGATTCTGCATGGAAATGGCCTTTGCCGCAGGCATGGAGCCTGAGGATGCAAGGCGAATATACTATGCCAGCTCGCTGCATGATGTAGGCAAAATCGGTATCCCTGATCGCATTCTGTTGAAGCCGGGTCCGCTTACGGCGAAGGAATGGAATATTATGAAAACCCACACCACGATTGGAGCACAAATATTATCGGGAAGCACATCAAGAATGATTCAAATGGCTGAGCAAATTGCGCTTACGCATCATGAGAAATGGGACGGGAGCGGTTATCCGTTCGGCCTGTCCGGCCAGCATATTCCGCTAACCGGGCGGTTAACGGCGATTTGCGACGTCTATGATGCATTAACGAGTGAGCGGCCGTACAAGCGGGCCTGGAGTGAAGAAGAAGCGCTGCGTGAGATGGCCCGGGGACGGGAAAGCCATTTTGACCCGGAGCTGCTGGATTTGTTCTTTGATCTGTACCCGCGGCTTCTGGCGCTGAAACAGAGGGCGGGGCAGGGAGCCCGGAACGAGAGTGCGGTCGAATCCGAACAAGTGGAGCCGGGCGCTGAAGCGGCATCGGAGCCAGCTTGGTAGAAAGCCGTTCCAGAGCCAGGCGCTGCCGGACGGCGGAGTGAACCCGTGAGCTGGGAGGCGTATTCAGGTTCGGCGGGGCTGCCGAGCCTGGATCTACTCTAGGGCCGGCGGGCATACGGCAGTAGAGCTCGGGTCCAGAGATCCGGAGGCGATCGGGAAGACGCTGAACGGTTTTACGAAAACAGAGCAGCAGCTGGCGGAGCTGATTCAGCAAGGGCAACAGAGCGGGGAGTTTGCCGCCGGACTTCATCCGGAGCAAATTGCCGAGAGCCTGCACAATTCGCTGGTTGGTCTGCGTGTGATGGCGCGTACTCCGCCACGAAAGGAAAGCTGTGGCGCATCGCTGAAGCAGCAATGAGCGTGTTAGAAACCTAATTTTTTTACAACTTTGAGAATGAATGTTCTTGAAGATTTATCCATGAGAATGCATGAGTCCGGTGAGAGAGCAGAAGCTTGTCGGAGGAGCGGATTCCAAATGAAACACCTGTCCCAGTAAGGAGGACAGGTGTTTTATTTGGTATCTTACAGCATGGAGCTGCCATGGAATTGAACTGAAACGCCCTTTGTTATTATCCGCTGCTTTCCTGCTAAAGCTGCTTCCTGCGGAACATAACGATGAACAGGCAGGCAGCAGGAGGATGACGACGGTCACGCCGGTTTCAACCGCTTTTTGAACACTTCCTTGCGATTGTGATGCGGTGCTGCCCATGCCTGGCATACCGCCGGGACCGCCACCTCCGAATCCGCCGCCACCCATGCCACCTGGACCGCCTTGGCCGTTCATACCACCGGGGGCCCCTTGGCCATTCATCCCGCCGGGAAAGCCGCCCTGGCCGTCCATAGCTCCGGGCACACCGGGCATCCCGGCTTGGCCCTGAGCATTACCTTGTGCTGCGCCATCAGCGTTTTGTACGGCTTGCGCATTGGGCCGGTCTTGTCCTTGGCCGTTCATACCGCCCTGGCCGCCGGGTCTGCCGCCGTCCATTCCGGTACTGCCCATGCCTGCCCCGGTTCCCGAGGAAGGCAGTGTCCCGTCGAGCTGCTTCTGCACATTCTCAACCCGGGAGGCAGTGAACGGAATGAGGCCCACAATATTTTGCACATCCTGGGTCAAGGACTGCTGGAACTGCTCATAGGTATAAAATTTGGTCGGGTCCTTCTCCACCGAAGGGCCGATTAAAGCGGCAAGTTCATTCACCCGCGCCTCGAAATCGTCGGGGTTCAGATAATCAATCACCTGCTGTACATATTCATGGTACGTCGCTCTATACGCATCATTGGCGAGCAGCTTGGCGACCAGCGGCCTCTCGGCCACCGCTCCTTCCGTCGGCTCATCAATCATCATCTCAATCAATTGCTGCTTGCTGACTCCCATGGAGAAGCCGGCAAACGACATATTAAAGTCCCAAGGCAGGATCGAGAATATACCGTTATCCTCGTACAAATAATAATTGTGCATTTTGCTGCCCTGATAGCTGTCCATGTTCGCCAGCACCGTGCTGACGGCGAAATAGCGCAAGGCCGCGTCGAAGTTCATATACTTTTCATAATCGGACCCGTTGTTAAGCTCATTGAGCATATCCAAAATAATATCATCGTTCGACGATTCGGATTTCAGATTCAGGCCCTGGTAGGAATCAATATTGTCATCGATCCATTTCAGGTCGCTGCCCGTACCATCCGGCTTGTACAAAGCGCCGTAGGCATTGTCGAAATTCCGTTCCAGAAACGACTCGTTCACCTGCTCAACTCTTTCATGCGCAGTTCTTTGGGGAGGTCAAGGAATGGTTATCCTGTCTTGTTATTAGCGATTTTGCTACTTCTTTCGGAAACGCAGTTCAATACTGATCATGAGGATAATCCATGTCCCGCCTAACACTACAATGACGGATCTGACAGCAGGCGATACTTCCGCAAGCCATAGCAAAAGCATAAGGTTCACTTTTCTATTCCTATGGCATGGTATAAAATCCTATCGGCAAGTTAATAATATTACTTATAAGTAAAGTTATAAATATATTTTTGTTTATATACTCCTGTTTTGGGGTTGAGTCCTTCCCCTACCCTTATGTAAAAGGGGGAGTAGTACGTGGCTTCGAATTTTTTGAAGTTGGTCGGGGAACGGATTCGGTACTTGAGAAAAAAGAAGGGATTGACCCAGGAGGCGCTGGCGGAAAAAGCGGGTATCCATTACAGCTACATGTCTGGAATTGAGAATGCGGATCGGAATATTTCGATGGAAACGTTGGAGAAAATTATTGCAGCCTTGGATGTCGCTCCAATGGAAATGTTCCAGTTCCATGAACTGGAGTTAGAGGAAGGGCGAGCGGAAGCCGCAGAAGCCCTGAGTGCTGTTCATTCGCTATTGGCGGGACGAAGCGCGGCTGAAATATTAACTGTACTTCGTGTCGCGAAAGAGATTTTTGCAGCCATCGACGCAGTTAAAAAATAGAGTCCTTCACATGTCTTCTGTGAGAGTAACGGGCTCCAACCAAAATTGAATAAAATAGGCGCGTGTTCAATCAAAACAAAGATGCCAGAAAACCCACATGGTTTTCTGGCGTCTTTGTTTATGTCTTTTTGGCGGGGTGATGTTTTCTTTTGGCCCAGTGAGGAGCAGGGGGCTTCGGTTTAGAGTACGGCCTTGCTTTCTAGTCGGTCCTCCACCCCAGGAGCGTTTCGATTGCGAAAACACAGCACGCACCCATATAGGGTGCCACTCATAAGCGGCGAAAACGGCGGCGGCGTTCACTTGGTTTCAATCCACGCACCCATATAGGGTGCGACAGCGAAAATGAACAGCTTTTATGCAAAATCAGCATAAATAAATGGTTCACTTTTATTCAAATAAGCTGATTTCGACTTATTTCGACAAAATCCAAGGTGCGGATGATCCGGGATTTTCATGGGAGCTTCACATTCGCACCTTGAAAACAAGGTTAGGGTTGTAGGGTCATTCGTGAACCTCGTTTCCAGTATAGCAAAAGTCCCTTTAATTTCATATCCACACGCCTAAAAGCAGGCGGCAGGAGCACCACTTCCGTACTATTGATGAAATTTGATGCAAGGATGACGGAGATGGCGGCATATGATAGGCTTTGCCATTAATCAGCTCTTGGCAAGGGAAGCAGAAGCACAAAAACCCGGGCAATCGCGGGTTCTGTTTAGTAAACGAGCCAGAGATGAAACGTCCGGGGGAATTTTTCAACCAATGTTTCAGGATTCGATCATTCCAACACTTCAGGCCGAATAAGCTGCGGCTTCACCCACCAAAAATGCTACAAAAACTTCCGGTGCTGTTTCTTGCCGTCAAAGGTGAAGACGACGGGCTTATCCTCGACGACGGTTTCCAGGTGAATGGATTTGCTCCAGAGCTGGTAGACGTAGGGGAGTGTTTTTTCCAAATACTTCAAATCGAGCTCTACGCCCTCATAGTAGTGCTTGAGGTACAAATCGCCATTGCGGTGAAAATCGCCGTCTTCGACCACGATGTGGGGGAAGCCGCCGTTGACGCGGGAGTAGACGAGCTGGTCGCGGATATTTTCCCACGATTTGTCGGTGATTTTCCATTCCGGTCCCTTTTTCTCGAACACATACAGGTCCAGCTCTTCGACAAGCTGCTTGGTCATGTAGTTGCGGATGAAGGAGAGGTCGGAATCGAATTCGCGCACCTCGAATATTTTGGCGCGGCCCTCGCCCGGTGTGCGGCCGAATCGCTCCTGGTCGGCTTGACTCGGCTTTTCCCAGCGCTTCTCGATATCTTCGAAAATTTTCAGCCCCAAATAATAGGGGTTCAGGCTGTGCCGGGAGGGGACAACGACGGAGGAGTTGAGCTTGGCGTATTCAATGGTTTCCTCGACGGTCAAATCCAGCTCGCGCATAATGCGCTGGTGCCAGTAGGAGGCCCAGCCCTCGTTCATAATTTTGGTTTCCAGCTGCGGCCAGAAATACAGCATTTCTTCGCGAAGCATGGACATGATGTCGCGCTGCCATTCCTCCAGCACCGGAGAATGCTCTTCAATAAAAAAGAGCAAATCCTTTTCCGGCTGGGGCGGGAATTTGCGGCTGGTTTCGGCTTTGGCGCCTGGGGCGCTTGCTTCTCTAGTCATGGCATCCAAATTCCACAGGTCATCATAGGCGCTCTTCGGCTTCTGGCCTCCCGGGGCGGAAGCTGATTTTTTCGGCATCGGCGGGTACGGCTTCACCAAAGACGGATCAATGTGCTCCTGAATCGCCAGAACTGCGTCAATAAATGTCTCCACGGCATGAGTCCCGTACTCCAGCTCGTAGCTGCGGATACGCTCGGCGGTCGCGGACATGCTTTCGACCATGTTGCGGTTGGTGCGGGAGAAGCGGACATTATTTTTGAAAAAATCGCAGTGGGCCAGCACGTGAGCGACAATCAGCTTGTTCTGCACCAGCGAGTTGCCGTCAAGCAGAAAAGCATAGCACGGATTGGAATTGATGACGAGCTCGTAAATTTTACTCAGGCCGAAATCGTATTGGGTCTTCATCCGGTGAAACGTTTTGCCGAAGGACCAGTGTGAAAACCGGGTCGGCATCCCGTACGCACCGAAGGTGTAGATGATATCGGCCGGACAAATCTCATACCGCATCGGATAAAAATCAAGCCCGAAGCCGGAGGCGATTTCGGTAATTTCATCAATCGCCCGTTCGAGCTGCCGGATGTCCTCTTGTTTCATGAATCGTCCCTCCCCTTGCACGCTGTTGTTCCATGCAGAGCGCTTGTTTTATATATATTCAGTGCGTCGTCAGATATGTGATGGACAGGGGAAGGGCGATCAGGGCTCTCATGATGAATGGCTAAAAATCGAGGGAAGCTTAGCGGGTGTATCGCTTTTTTCTTTTTTCTACTGTGACGAATTCAAGTAGAGATTTGTAATCTATGGAATCAGGCGTTATCGGATCTAAATATCGAATAAAAATAACTATCTGTAATTCTTAAATTTAACATTAAATGATAAAAATGGGTTTATTGGCGGTTGAGGATATTTGGTTTCCTTACTGCTTCGGTACTTCCATTTCATTGGAAAACAGACAACAAGAAAGCTCTCCCGACGATCCCTGATCGTTCGTGGAGAGCTTATTTGCGTAAGCACCTTGGCGAAACGAAGCCGGGCCCTCGGTCATAATTTTGGTGCTATTCCGGTTTAAATCCATGCACCCGTGTAGGGTGCGACTGGATCGAGCGGATCAGCGGGGGCGAAACCTATCTGTTTCAATCCGCGCACCCATATAGGATGCGACTGTGATCCAGGCCATTGTTAAAACGCTTGCGAAGTTTCAATCCACGCACCCATATAGGATGCGACAGTTTCAGGATAAGTTGAATTGGGAATTGATTTCGGTTTCAATCCACGCACCCATATAGGATGCGACACACGCGACCTTTAAAATGTGAGGTGATATCATGCGTTTCAATCCACGCACCCATATAGGATGCGACGTAGACTCCTCTGTAGTGACCCGTAAAGTCCTTTCGTTTCAATCCACGCACCCATATAGGATGCGACAAGAAAGAGTGTTTAGACGAGATCGGATTTCTTGTTTCAATCCACGCACCCATATAGGATGCGACAAGAATTCGGAGGTTATAAAAACTATTGAAATCCAGTTTCAATCCACGCACCCATATAGGATGCGACGGAGACATGCGCAGCCTGCCGCCACGCAGCTCCTAGTTTCAATCCACGCACCCATATAGGATGCGACCCCGTCGGAAAATACTGTGACGGTACTGTTCAATGTTTCAATCCACGCACCCATATAGGATGCGACGATGTCTACGAGGAGGAGGACTGCCATGAGTGGTATGTTTCAATCCACGCACCCATATAGGATGCGACCAACGTCATTTTGCCGACATCGGAAACCCTTGAAGTTTCAATCCACGCACCCATATAGGATGCGACATACTCGACGTTGGGTTTGCGTCTGTGATTGCGGTTTCAATCCACGCACCCATATAGGATGCGACAAGGTATTTTATGCATCATGTTATTCACTCCCTATGTTTCAATCCACGCACCCATATAGGATGCGACAAAAAATTAACTGATATTGCTATCAATTTTCGAATGGTTTCAATCCACGCACCCATATAGGATGCGACGGTTATCCATAAGCAAACGCCAAATCTTCTGGATTGTTTCAATCCACGCACCCATATAGGATGCGACATGTCTTGGAGGTCGGCGGTGAGGATTGCAGCGGTGTTTCAATCCACGCACCCATATAGGATGCGACGACCTCTGCCAAGACACCGAAACGATTAACGAGCTTGTTTCAATCCACGCACCCATATAGGATGCGACAGCTCACTGCCAGAGGATGAGCAGATAGCCATTAGTTTCAATCCACGCACCCATATAGGATGCGACTATTGGGCAAGTTTGAAAACGTGGAAGTAACAACAGTTTCAATCCACGCACCCATATAGGATGCGACTATTGGGCAAGTTTGAAAACGTGGAAGTAACAACAGTTTCAATCCACGCACCCATATAGGATGCGACTATTGGGCAAGTTTGAAAACGTGGAAGTAACAACAGTTTCAATCCACGCACCCATATAGGATGCGACTTCTGCCGTCACCCCTACGAATGTCGGGCTTGCCGTTTCAATCCACGCACCCATATAGGATGCGACGTCTCAGACGGAGCAAGAGGAGATCAATTCAATACAGTTTCAATCCACGCACCCATATAGGATGCGACATTCCTAGCTTGAAAAAATGTCCAAAACATGTCTGTTTCAATCCACGCACCCATATAGGATGCGACGTTGGACATGGCGCCGGTCATTGACGAGCAAGTGGCGTTTCAATCCACGCACCCATATAGGATGCGACTTGACTTGTCTTATCAGACTGAGCAATATCCCGAGTTTCAATCCACGCACCCATATAGGATGCGACCTCCCCAAGCCTGGGGAGGTTGGTGGGGCTGATAGTTTCAATCCACGCACCCATATAGGATGCGACTATTGGTTCCGCAGGACGAGCTCGCGGATTTCAGGTTTCAATCCACGCACCCATATAGGATGCGACACTAAGTAAGATTAATTCAATCAAAATTCTAAAGTTTCAATCCACGCACCCATATAGGATGCGACTATAACGCCGCTGTAGACGGCGACATTAGCGGCGAGGTTTCAATCCACGCACCCATATAGGATGCGACGAAAAAGATAATGGTTAAAGCTTGGGAGATTGCGTTTCAATCCACGCACCCATATAGGATGCGACTCTCTGACCTTCCAAGCCGTTCTGCTGCTTCGATGTTTCAATCCACGCACCCATATAGGATGCGACATCTCGTCGGTAAACGATTATTATTGGGATATCTGTTTCAATCCACGCACCCATATAGGATGCGACGTTCTCGATATTAGAGTAATCGCCAAACAGTTAGGTTTCAATCCACGCACCCATATAGGATGCGACTCTAAGGCTTCCTGCACGATTACATCCCACTGAGCAGTTTCAATCCACGCACCCATATAGGATGCGACAAAATGTTTATCAATTATCTGATGAGTACATGAAAGTTTCAATCCACGCACCCATATAGGATGCGACAGCGAAAATCAACATGATTCATAACACAGAAGCATGAATCATACTGGATTCCTATAATTCCCATTCCATAAAAGTATAGATCAATCCTTGACTTTTTTGCAAGACATAGTGATTCTACTTGTTTCGACAAAATCTGAGGTGCGAATGATCCGGGAAAAGCATGTGAGCTTCACATTCGCACCAGATTCGACGCAGCCCCAATGTGGGAAGAGGCTCCGGTTGATTGTGTTGCTTTTCTTTTCCTCATTGTATTATAGTTTAACAAGCAGTTGAGCAGCAAAGAAGTCTTTGGCCCACATTTGTTTGATAAGCCTGGGGCCCCGATGATCTTGTTCATCGGTCACCGCCTGTTTAAGTGGGGGTTTTTGTTCCAGAAGGCTTGAATCGCTGCTTTGGAGGCTTTCATGATTAAACTGCGTACGTTTTTAACCCTGACCTTTATTGCGTTTCTTATTTTATTGTCCGTTGTGCTGGGAATGCTCATGGGAAAACAGGCTACACGTGTCATTCAAACGGAAATCGGACAGTCTCTTTCGGGCATTGCTTACCAGATGTCCGACAAGCTGGACAATTTTATGTGGTCCAGAGCCGGGGAGATGGAAATGCTTGCCACATTGGATACGTTCCAGCAGATGGGAAGCGCCGACGGCGTTCAGAGGCTGCTGGATCAGCTAAAGGCCAGCTTCCCTTCGTTTTCATGGGTGGGCTACACGGATACAGAGGGAAAGGTCGTTGCTGCAACGAACGGTATTCTCGTCGGAAGCAATATTTCCGCGCGGCCGGTATTCAAGGAAGGCATCAATGGACGGTTTATCGGGGATGTGCATGAGGCGGTGCTGCTGTCCAAATTCCTGCCCAATCCGACTGGGGAAGCATTGCAGTTTGTAGACATCAGTCTGCCTGTAAAAAATGCCGAGGGGCAAACGCTCGGTGTACTCGCTGCCCATCTGAGCTGGGAATGGTCCAAGGAAGTGCAGCGGACGGTTCTGGAGCCGCAGCAGGGCCATATCCAGCATTTAGACCTGTTTATCGTCAGCAAATCCGACAGCACGGTCCTGCTTGGACCGCAGGAGATGGTCGGCCAACCTCTGATTTTGGACAGTGTGAAGCGGGCACAGCAGGGAGGCAATGGCTGGGAGCTGGTGAAGTGGCCGGACGGGAACACGTACTTGACCGGATATGCTTACGGTGACGGCTACCTGAATTATGAAGGACTCGGCTGGACCGTTCTGGTGCGGCAGCCGGAAGCGGTCGCTTTCTCCCCGGTGGAGGAGCTGATGGACGATTTTATTCTCATTTGCGTCATTGCTTCTGTGTTGTTTGCTATTGTCGGCTGGCTGCTGGCCGAACGAATTTCACTGCCCATCCGCGGGCTTACGACAGCGGCTAACCGCCTGAGGGCCGGCGAGCCGATTGAAATTCCTGCGTATAAGGGCTTCAGGGAGCTGTACAGTTTATCCCGTTCGCTGCGCAGTCTGGTGGAATCCTTGAGCCGGACGGAATCTGCGCTTGGAAGCATGCAGAGCCTGGCGCTTCACGACAAACTGACCGGTCTGCCGAACCGCGCCGCTTTGGAGGGCTACTTGGAACGGACGGTTGTGCAGCTTGATTCTGCGGAAAGCCTTGTCTTTTTGTATCTGGATCTGGACGGGTTCAAGAAGGTGAATGACACCCTGGGCCATCAGAGCGGTGATCTTCTGCTGCAGCAGGTTGCGAAGCGGCTGGAATCGGCAACCTTGCCGGGCAACCTTGCCGTTCGTTTGGGCGGCGACGAATTTCTGCTGCTTCTGCGTATGCCGGCTGTACAAGCCTATGCGGAGTCGGAGATACTGGCCAATGAAATCGTCAGGCTGCTGAATCAGCCGTTTGTTATTGAAGGCGAGCAGGTTTCTGTCGGCTGCAGCATCGGGGTGGCGATGTACCCGGAGCACGGCCTGGAGCTGGCGGAAGTTATACAACGGGCAGATGAATGCTTGTACCACTCTAAACAAACAGGGAAAAATCGCGTGACCTTTGCCGGGGATGCTGCCTTTGTCACGAATCAGGCGAAATAACGGCGATGGAGCTGCTCGGAAGTTCCGCGATCCCTCTTATTAAAGGAGAAATCGATATGAACGCAAAGACGGAGCAATGGCAACAATTATATGAAGCTGCAGCGGCCTTTAAGAAGAAAAAATGCTGGGACTGGATGTCCAATGGGCATATCTTTGGCGTACAGAATCCTGCCACTGGAGAAACAGGCTACTGCTGCATTCTTGGTAATGGCGGAGAAATGTACGGGCTTGCCGTTTATATCGGGTCTGGGGGTCTGCAAACACTGCTCGACATGATGATGGGGCAATTGGAAGGGGACCCGCTTTTTTCCCAGCATTGCTATATGATTTCATTCGACAGCCGGGCGGAGCTGCATCCAGCAGAGCTGAAGCAAATTAAATCTCTGGGTCTCACCTTCCGGGGAGCGTATGCCTGGCCGACATTCAGACTCTATGAACCAGGATTTATGCCCTGGCCCATTAAAGCGGAGGAGCAGGTTTTATTTTTGACCCTGGTGCTGCAGCAGGCGGTGGTGGTGGCTGAAAGCTTCAAGTCCAATCCGGATGAGCTGATAGACACGGAGAAGGGGACCTTCCTGACCAGGGTGATCCAGACAAACGGCAGTGATCCGGTCTGGACAAGCCAGTGGCTGGCTCCAGGCGAGCCCCAGAAGAGCACGCCTATCCAGGCTGCGATCATAAATGAGATCCGTATGGCCAAAGCGAAGAAATCCCTTCAAGGCACGGCTGGTGTCTGGGAGCTGGATTGTTTCTTCATGCCGCTACCGGTGAAGGAGGGAGAGCGGCCCTATTATCCGGTGTCAAGCCTGCTTGTGGATCAGGGAAGCGGACAAATATTGAAATTCGATATGGGAGAGAAGGCAGCGACTGCTGAGAGAACAGCGGAGCTGCTGCTGAGTGTCATTGAAACCGTGAAGGCGGCTCCTTCCGAGATTTGGCTTCAGGATGAGGATGTACTTGGCTATATCCGGCAAATTGTATCTTTCTTTGACATTCGTGTTTTTCTTTGTGAGGAGGGCTTGCCGATGCTGGATGAGGCGCGCAACGATTTGATGGAGTACTTCTCCAGAGCTTCTTTCTGATTTTGGTTTTATATACAACAAACCCGCCGGTCTCTGCTAAACCAGGCGGGTTTGTTTCATTGAGCCGTCCGGCAGTCAACACCTGCAACAGGGGGGGGGAAGTTTATTTCGTAAAAGCGCGTTGAAAAAATAAGTCTTCAATATAAAAAAAATTATTGCATCCGGGTGCTGCTTACGCGCCGGCGGGCTTGCCGAAGAAGGTTTTGAGCGCCTTGTACACTTCGCCTTTTTCACGGATGATGCAGTGCTGGAATCGGTCGTGATGGAGGCTGCGGTAGGCCGACATGAGCGTACTGCTGCGGTTGTATTGATTGACCTCGCCATAGCCGAACAGGTTGGACCGCTCCAGCAGCTGTTGGATGAGCTTGACGCAGCGTTCGTTATCCGAGGTCAGGTTATCGCCGTCGGAGAAGTGGAACGGATAAATGTTGTACCGCGCCGGCGAGTAGCGTGCGTCGATAATGTCGATGGCCTTCTGGTAGGCGGAGGAGCAAATGGTGCCCCCGCTTTCCCCCTTGGTGAAAAACTCCTCTTCGCTGACTTCCTTCGCTTCGGTATGATGGGCAATAAATACGATTTCGACGTTCTCGTACTTCGTGCGGAGAAAGCGGGTCATCCAGAAGAAGAAGCTGCGGGCGATATATTTTTCGAACTGGCCCATCGACCCGGAAGTATCCATCATGGCCAAAATCAGCGCATTGGAGTGCGGCTCCTCCACTTCCTCCCAGGTTTTGAAGCGCAGATCGTCCGGGCTGATATCGTGTATGCCGGGAGCTCCTTCCCGGGCGTTGCGGCGCAAATTCTCAATCATGGTGCGGCGTTTGTCGATGTTGGACATCATGCCCTTTTTGCGCACATCCTTGAACAAAATTTCCTTGGCGGAGACGTTGTCGTTCTCCTTCTGCTCCAGATGCGGGAGCTCCAGCTCCTCGAACAGCATATTTTGAAGCTCTTCCATGCTGATTTCGGCTTCATAGTAATCCTCGCCGGGCTGATCCCCGGCGCCTTCCCCTTGACCCGGTCCGTTCGCAGGCGCGGGGTCGACCCCAAGCACATCTCCAACCTGGCTGTCCCCGTCGCCCTGACCGACATGCTTGTTCTTATGGTGGTTATAGCGGAACCGGTATTCGTCAATGCTGCGGATCGGGACCTTAATAATTTGCTTGTCTTTGGACAGGATAATGTCCTCATTTGTAACCAAATCGGGCAAATTATCCTTGAGCGCTTCTTTGACCTTTTGCTGATGGCGGGTCTGGTCCTGGTAGCCTTTGCGGTGCAGGGACCAGTCGTCGCGGGACACGATAAACAGCGGTTGATTCAAGTGCGGCACCTCCCGAACAAATGTGTATTCCAAAGGGGCAGGCCATACCCTGAAAGGTCTCCCCGAAAAAAAGAGCTTGTTATCAAATATATTCAGGCGCTGTGGGGATATGTGAGCAGGCAGCCGCAGAAATTTATAAATCTTATTTCTCCAATCGGCTTATTTGGTTTATACCGGATGCTTCGAGTGGAATCAGGTGCGGGGGATGGAGAACGGTTCGGGCTCACATCTGGGTATAACTCGTTCAAGTCAAAGGACAAGCATAAAAAGGAAAAAAAACAGCGCTGCTTCTTCTCTTTACTTGGGCCACAGCACGTCATTTTTTTCATACAGGAGACGGTGACAAGCGGAGGGGGATTCATGTATACTGGAGACAGATTAGGTTAAGCGCTTTATCAAAAATCCTGTGAAAAGCACGGAAAGGAACTGGACAGATGACGAAATACTTTCAAGAGCAAGAAAGCATCCGGTACCGCTTTGGAGATAACGACAGTGCTATGCTGAAGGTGCTGGCCGACAGGTACATCGGAGCCAACCCGCAGGCCGGGTTCGCGTTCCGGACTTTTTTTGAAGCCGGCATTTTGCAAAATGACGAGGGCTTGTTTGTACTGGATTTGAGTAAGCGTTTTCCAGAGGCGAAGCCGGGGCAGATTGCTTATGCGGGCGGACTGGTTTGGAGCGACGGTGAGCGCAGTCTGGATGTGCTGATCCGCAGTCTCGGCCCGGTGCGGTTTTATTTCAACGGCGATTTGGCGTACCGATCTACCGTTATGGATGAGCTGGACCCGGAGGCGACCGTAAAGCTGAATCTGCACTTCACCAAGGGCTGGAACAGTCTGCTGCTAAGTCTCACAAGCACCCCGGCCGGCTTCGGCTGCCTGTTCGGTCCCGATGAGGCCAAGGTGCGGATTCTGAATGTGCTGTCGCCGTTTCAGGAACGCGCCGGGCAGGCCGGATGGGCATATTCGGAGCCGGTGGACCGGGATGTCATCGGGGAAGGAGCCTTTCCGGATTTGCTTGCTTCCGAGCGGCAATATGGCCTGCAATGGCTGCCGCAGACGAATTGGCCGGATGAGCAGCTCGGTATGCCGGCTCTGCAGCGGATTTACGGCCACTGTCCCGGACATGGAGCTTATGCTTGGACCAAGCTGAATAAGACGTCGGCCGGGCAGGAGCCGGCCGTGCTGGAGGGGACTGCTTCCGGGCCCGTAACCGTCTGGGTCGCGGGTAAGCCGGCTGTTGTGCTGGAGGAGGGCGGCAGCTTCCGGACGGAGATTGAGCTAGGCGGCGGCCGTCATGACGTGCTGGTGCACAGCCTGTGCACAGCGGAGCCGTGGGGCTTTACTCTGCAGGCTGCTACGTCGGACGGAGCCGTTCTGCCGCTGGAAGCCCCGTATCCGGTTCACGGCCTGTCGGGCGAGCCATGGCTGTATACCGGGCCATTCCCGGCGCAAGCACAGTTTGCCCGGGAAGATTTGACCCGCATCGACAGGCTGTACCCGCTGGAGGGGACGAGTCACGAGGCAGCAGTTGAGGCGGATGGCGCAAGCGGCGCGGGCGGACAGTCCGCCCCGGCAAACGGCCTGACGACAGCTGCAGGCACACATACCTATTGGAGGCTGGACCGGCCGAAGGCGTGGGTCCGCCCCTATTATGAGAATGCGATGCTGAGCAACAAGTGGACCGTCGGCAGTGTGACAAACTATGCCCGCTGGGACTACCCGCTAGGCGTAACGATTTACGGGCTCCTCCAGACCGGACGGTATCTTGAGCGGCCGGATGTCGTGCAGTACGCCTTGGAGCATGTGCAGGCCTGCACGACGATGTTTGATTACTCCTTGTGGGACAAGGAGCGGTACGGATTTCCGGCGATTAATCAGCAGCTTGTTATGATGAAGATGCTGGACAATTGCGGCTCGTTCGGCTCTGCGATGCTGGAAGCGCACCGCGAGGGGGGCGACGGCGATTTCCTGCGGATTGGGCACCGGATTGCCGATTTTATGCTGCACCGGCTGGAGCGCCGGGAGGATGGCGCCTTTTACCGCAAATGCCCGGGGGAATATTCCGCCAATACGATGTGGGCCGATGATTTGTATATGAGCACCCCGTTTTTGTGCCGTTATGCCAGGTTAACCGGGACACCGGAGGCGCTGGACGAGGCGGCCCGGCAGTTCCTGCTGTTCCGGCGCTATCTGTTCATGCCGGAGCAGCGTATCATGTCGCATGTATATGATTTCAAATACGGGCAAGCGACGCAAATTCCTTGGGGACGGGGCAACGGCTGGACGATTTTCTCCCTCTCGGAGGTGCTGGAGGCGCTGCCGGAGGGACATGAGGCCCGGCCCGAGCTGCTTGCCTTTTTCAACGAGCTGTGCGGCGGATACGCAGCGCTCCAGGCGGACAGCGGGTTATGGCATCAGGTGCTGAACGATGACCAGACCTATGAGGAAGCCTCCTGCACGGCGATGTTCGCTTATGCGTTCTCGCGCGGAGTACGCTTCGGCTGGCTGGAAGAGCCTGTGCGCTTCACCGAGGCCGCGATCCGCGCCTGGGACGGTCTGACGCGGATCGCGATTGACCGGCAGGGCAATGTGCACGGGGTATGCAGCGGGTCGCGGTATGCGTTTACGGCCGAATATTACAACAAGGATCTGCTGACTGTGACCAATGATAATCACGGCATCGGCATTATGATGCTGGCCGGCACGGAGGTGGCCAAGCTCAAAAGCTGGCTGGCTGGAGAGGTTGTATAATTCGGGAGAAACATGAGACGGAAACGCCGGGGTGCTGCCCGGCGTTTTGCCGTTCCCGACGTGTGGAGCGAGGAGCTTCTGCTGGTTTAACAGCATGGAAAAGCGCTTTCCTAAAATGATGCCAAAATAAGCCGGAGGACATGGCGCTGTGAGGGATAGAATGCGGCTGTTATGGCGGATAAAGCCATTAAATAAGGATATTACTTTTTTGATACTTCACCTTACTTTTGTTTATTTCAAGCGGATACCAACCCGGGTAAGATATATTTGTAAGCCCTTTCAATGGTTGAAGCCAAAACGTTACGAAGGGATGCTGGAATGATGAAGCGGTCTAAGAAAACCCTTTCGTTGCTTGGTATTTCACTTCTGTTGATGACGGCGGCCTGCTCCAGCGGGAATCAGGCAGCAAGAGATACGGCGGCAGGCGGCAGCCCGGACAAAGCCGCAGAGGGCAAGGTGGAACTGCGCATGACCTGGTGGGGGTCGCAGACCCGTCATGATTTGACAGCCCGGGCGATTAAGCTGTTCGAGCAGAAGCATCCCGGCATTACCGTCAAGGCGGAGTATTCGGGCTGGGACGGCTACTTTGACAAGCTGTCCACACAGGTGGCCGGAGCCAATGCGCCGGACATCATTCAGATGGATTACGCCTTTTTGGCCGATTACGCGAGGCGCGGAGCGCTGCTTGATTTAACGCCTTATGTCCAGAGCAGTGAGCTGCATACGGAAAACCATGACAAGAGCATGCTGAAGGCGGGAACGATAGACGGCAAGCTCTATGGACTGACCTGGGGTGTGAATGCACCCGGCGTGCTTTATAACGCGACGGAATTCAAGGCGCTGGGGCTGGAGGAGCCGAAGGAAAGCTGGACCTGGAAGGACTTTCGTGACACGGCGGCCAGAATCGCCCAGGCCAAAGGCAAAGGCTACTTCGGATCGGCGGATGTCTCCGGCACGACCAACATCTTTGAAATTAAGGTCCGGCAAAACGGGAGAGGGCTATTTAAGGAAGGCGGGCTAGGCGCCGCTCCGGAGGATTTTGCACAATGGTTCGGCATGTGGTCGGAGCTTCGCCAGAACGGCGGCACGACAACAGCGGAAATCGCCGCGGCCACAACGAATGCGCCGGAGACCCGGCCCATTGTGCTTGGAATGGCCGCCATGGATTTCGCATGGTCGAACCAGCTGCTGACGTTCCAGAAGCTGATGACAAATCAGGATCACAAGCTAGCAATTCAGGTCATTCCGCATGGCGCGGCAGAGAAAGCAATCGGGGAATATTTGAAGCCCAGCATGTTTATTACCGGCTATGCCAAGACCAAGCATCCGAAAGAAGTCGCAGCGCTGCTGGAATTTATGGTCAATGACCCGGAAGCAGCCCAAATCCTCGGAGCCGAGCGCGGTGTCCCTGTCAACTCGACCCTCCGCGATGGGCTGAAGCCGGCGCTGACGCAGGGGGAGAAGGAGGTGTTTGCTTTTATCGACCTGGTCTCCACACACTCCGGCGATATTGATCCGCCGTATCCGCAAGGCTATTCCGAGGTGGACAAACACTTCAAAACCGCCAGCGAGCAAATCGCCTTCGGTCAAGGCGAGACAGGCGACATCATGACACAGTTTATCGCCGCGGCCAACAAAAGCCTGCTCAAAACCAAATAAAGGCACGCTCGCGGCCAGAACCGGGAACGGAAGGCCGCAAGGCGTGCCGGCCATTATACTATCTATGCGTCTTGAGGCTGCAGGCACCGAAGATGCTGCAGCAAGCTGCAAGAAGGAGGACAATGAAATGAACGCTGAAGTCAGTCTTGTACAAAGCCGGCAGGCGGAGAAAACCAAAGCCCGGAGAAGGTATGCCCATAACAAAGCGGCGCTTCTGTTTTTATCCCCCTGGATTGTCGGTCTCGTCTTTTTAACGCTGGGTCCGATGCTGGCCTCGCTGTACTTTTCCTTCACGGATTACAGTATTTTGAGCGCACCGGTGTGGGTGGGGATTAGCAATTACAGTACGATGCTGTTCGGCGACAAGCTGTTTCTCGCCTCCCTCAAGGTCACCTTTTTGTATGTGTTCGTCTCTGTGCCGCTGAAGCTGATTTTTGCCCTGCTGGTCGCGCTGCTGCTTAACAAGGGCATCCGCGGTCTGGGGATTTACCGGACTGTGTATTACATTCCGACCCTGCTGGGCGGCAGTGTGGCCATTGCCATGCTGTGGCGCAAAATGCTGGGCGGCGACGGCCTGGTGAACAGCTTCCTGGCGATGTTCGGAGTAGAGGCGCCGGACTGGATTGCCAATCCGAAATATGCGGTGTATTCCATTGTGCTGCTGTCGGTATGGCAGTTCGGCTCGTCCATGGTCATTTTCCTGTCCGGCCTCAAGCAGATCCCGTCGGACTATTATGAGGCATCCTCTGTGGACGGGGCCAGCAAGCTGCGTCAGCTGTTCAGCATCACGCTGCCGATATTGACGCCGGTCATTTTCTTCAACCTGGTGATGCAGATTATTACGTCGTTCCAGTCGTTCACCCAGGCGTTCGTCATTAGCAACGGAACGGGCGGACCGGTCAACTCGACACTCATGTATTCGTTATATTTGTACAAAAAAGGATTCTCCTTCTTTCAAATGGGCTATGCTTCCGCGATGGCCTGGGTGCTTGTTATTTTGATTGGACTGTTTACCTTGCTCGTCTTCCGCAGCAGCAAGCTCTGGGTCCATTATGAGGATGGTGGAAAATCATGACGCTGCTCCGTTCCGGCGTGTGGCCTGCTTTGCTGAAGCATACGATTATTTCGCTCCTTGCCTTTGTGATGCTGTACCCGGTCTTGTGGATGCTGGGCAGCTCCTTCAAGCCGGCCAACCTGATTTTTTCCGAGACCTGGTTCTGGCCCAGCGAATGGAATTTCCACAATTACGGCACCGGCTGGAGCGGCATTCAGGGCAATCCGTTCTCCCTGTTTCTGACCAACTCGTTTACTGTTTCTCTCGGGGCGGTGCTGGGAAATGTGATTTCCTGCTCGATGGCGGCCTACGCGTTCGCCCGGCTGGACTTCCGCTTCAAGGCGCTGGGCTTCAGTCTGATGCTAATGACGATTATGCTGCCGCACCATGTGACCCTCATTCCGCAGTACATCTTGTTCAACCAGCTGGAGTGGGTCAACACGTATTTGCCGCTTATTATTCCCAAATGGCTGGCGACGGATGCCTTCTTTGTCTTCCTGATCGTCCAGTTCATCCGCGGCCTGCCGCGAGAGCTGGATGAAGCCGCAACCATCGACGGCTGCGGGCCGGTACAAATATACTGGCGGATTATTATTCCGCTTGCGCTGCCGGCGCTGATTACGACGACGATTTTCACCTTTTTGTGGACGTGGGACGATTTCTTCAGCCAGCTCATTTATTTGAGTGACGTCAGCAAATACACGGTACCGCTCGGACTGAGACTGTTTCTGGATTCCAGCTCCCAGTCGGATTGGGGGCCGATGTTCGCCATGTCAGTGCTCTCGCTCGTGCCCTGCTTTATTATTTTTATGCTGTGCCAGAAATATTTTGTAGAAGGAATTGCAACCTCCGGTCTGAAAGGATAAGCTCAAGGTATGCTGGGCGTTTCGCCTTTCAAACAACAGGAAACGGGTTGACATACATGCTTAAGAGACCAGCGTTCCGGTTTAGCCGATTTTCATTGCAGCGAAGCAAGCTATCCACCTTAATGGTGTCTTGCTTCATTTTTTTTAATCTGCTGTTTTTGTCCGCGGTGCTGTGGATTGCGTATCAGGCTTTCTCGGATGTGACCTTCACCGAAATTAGCAAGGCGCGGCTGGCCCTGCTGAACGAGAGCACGAAGCGGGGCTTCGATTTTATTCCGAATGTGACAGGCATGTCCTACTCGCTGGTCAGCAGCAAGGAGCTTATTGAACGGCTGGAACGCAGCGGCGCCGACAGCAAGCTGGATTTGATTATAAAACGGCGGGAGGTGTCGCAGCTGCTGCAGCGCACTCTCGTCGTAAATAAAGGCGTCAGCGCCATCGAGCTGTATACGGATGTGTTTCGGGACGTTTCGGGAAGCGCCGGGGATGGCATCTATCCGATTAGCGGCATTACGGAGACGGGCTGGTTTATGACGCTTAAGCAGGCCGATTCGGTCTGGGTTTCGCTGCCGGATGAAGAGACGGGCGCCTCGCTTATCGGGTATGCCCAGCGCATCTTCAACCAGCAGGGCGGGACGGTCGGCTATGTGCTGATTCGTTTGACCCGGGCCGATATTATTCAGCGCTTTGCCGATGTCCCTTTGGTGCTGGAAGGGCAGGTGCTGCTGCTGGATACAGCGGGAAAAATCGTGATGCAGGTTGACGACCCGGGCTTTGAGGGCAGGGAGAGCGCAGCCGATTCCGAGTGGTTGACAGCGCTGACTTATGTACAGGAGGACGGGTATGAGATCAAGTGGAAAAATAACGCGTCCCACCTGGTCATCTACTCCAAGCCAAGTACTATCCAGTGGCGGCTGGTGCAAATTGTGCCGGTCAGCGTGCTGCTGGCCGGGACACGCCAGGCCGGCTGGTACGTGTTTGGTATCGGCGTGCTGGGACTTGTTCTGTCCGCCGCGTTCGCCTATTTTTTCGTCAGCCGGATTATCCGGCCGCTGCGCATCCTCATTCAAGGCATGAAACGGCTGGAGCGGGGGCATTTCGATACACAGGTTAAGCTTTCCTTCACCGAGGAATACGCCCAGCTCTCCCATGGGTTTAATCATATGGCCTCCCGGCTGACAGACTTGATGGATGCAGTCAAGCGGGAAAGCAAGGCCAAGCGCGAAGCGGAGACCGGGCTGCTGGAGGCGCAAATCAAGCCTCATTTCTTATACAATACGCTGGATATGATTCATTGGCGGGCGCTGGATTACGAGGCGGAGGATATTAGCCGCATGATCTTGCAGCTCAGCCGGCTGCTTCGAATCGGTCTGAGCGGAGGCCGAATGTTCATCCGGGTCCGCGATGAGCTGGAGCACGCGCGCTGTTATGTCGACATCCAGCGGGAGCGTCTGTCGTTCGGCATTGATTACAAAGAGCGGATGGACCCGCGAATCCGGGGCTTTTTCATTCCGAAGGTGATTCTCCAGCCTCTAATCGAAAATGCGGTAATCCACGGCAATCCGCAAGGGAAGCTGAACATCTTGACTGTCAAGCTGGAGCTGAGTGTGCTGGAGCCTCCGGGGGAGCCGCCTCGCCTGGAAATCAGCGTCACCGATAATGGAGCCGGCCTGCCGGACGGCTGGGAGCTGGGCAGCGCTAAGGGCATCGGACTGCACAATGTACACAAGCGCATTCAGTTGTATTGCGGCATGACGTACGGGCTGCGGGCTGCCCGGAACGGGAATAGCGGGACGAAGGTAACGATGACGCTGCCCGTCATTGAGACAGAGGAAGAGCTAAACCAATGGTTGGACGGTGACAGTCAATGAAATCCATATTGCTGGTAGACGACGATCCGCACATTATGAAGGCCTTGACCCGCCATATCCGCTGGAACGAGCTTGGGCTGCAAATTGCCGGTACGGCCTCTGACGGGCTGCAGGCGCTGGAGCTGTTTCGGACGCTGCGCCCCGATATGGTGATGACGGATGTGTACATCCCGGGACTGAACGGGCTGGAGCTGACGCAGGCGCTGCGCAAGGAATGCCCGGGACTGCCGATTGTCATCCTGAGTGGATACGACGAGTTTGAGAACGCGAGGACGGCGATGCGCTGGGGCGTCAATCATTTCCTGTTGAAGCCGGCAAGCGTGGACGAGATTGAGGCTGTGCTGCGCGACGTGATAACCGAGCAGGATGTGCTTGAGCAGAAGCGGAAGCTGGAGCTTGCGTACAAGCAGGAAATTGGCAAAATACAGCCGTATTTGCGGGAAAAGCTGCTGCTGGAGCTGCTGACGACCAGGTATCGGCCGGATGAGCTGCTCAAGGAACGGTTTGACTATGTAGGGCTGAGCATTCCGCAGCAGGTGCTTGCGGTGAGCCTTCAATTGAGTCGGCCCGGCTTCGTGACGAAGCTCAAGGAGCGGGATTGGCAGCTTTTGAAATTCGGGGCCGGCAATATTATCCGGGAGACCTTGGAGCAGGAGCTGAGCACAGTCAGCCACCTGGAAGGGCACGTGCTCGACTACTCCGACGAGCTGTTCGTCCTGCTGATGTTCAGCCATGCGGACGCTCCCCCGGAGAAGGAGCTGCCGGAGCTGACAGTGCAAATGACCGGCAGAATCGTCGATAAAATCTCAACCTATTTGAAGATGGAAGCGACAGCGGGAATCGGATCGGTTAGAGTACAGCTGTGCGAGGTGATCGATTCGTATCTCGAAAGCCGGGAAGCGCTGGAGACTGCGGAGTTCCAGGGCATGAGCCGGGTATACCCTTATGAGGGGGACAGCCGGAGCGGGCGGGAGGCGGACGATTATACCCAGTTGCTGAAGCAGTGGAACGATGCCTGGTCCCTATTGGACCCGGACAAGGCCGAGGAGACATGGGGGATACTGAGGGATATGCTTCGGGAGGAAGCATCCGGCACGGTGCAGGATACGTACACCGTTTTTGTCAGCCTGTTCCATTCCCTTATCTACAGCTGGAACAGCCATTTTCCGGTGCTGCCCCCGCCGATTGCGATGAAGCAGTTTCTGCAGGAAATACAGCAGCACTACGCGCTGAAAGAGCTGATCGGCTGGATGGATACCATGGTGGAGGTTTGGCTGCAGGCGGTGCGGCAGGAGCTGTCCGAGAAAAAAAGCAACCGGCTGGTCGATAGCGTCAAGGCTTATGTCGTGGCGCATTACGCGGAGGAGATCAGCTTCGCGGCGCTGGCCAAAGGACTGTATGCCCATCCGAAATACGTCAGCCAGCTCTTCAAACGGGTCACAGGGGAAAACTTCGTCAGCTATCTGAACCGGTACCGGATTGAACGGGCGGTAGAGCTGCTGCAATCCGGCCGGCATATGGTATACGAGGTCAGCGAAATGGTGGGCTTCAATAACGCCACCTATTTCAGCCAGGTGTTTAAAATGATAACGGGCAAGAGTCCGTCCGAATACTTGCGCTTGTAATTCAAGACGATGCCGTCATCATGCACGCTGTGCGCAGCTTCAAGCGCATGATAGCTGCAAGATGGCGGTCTGCGTGTGCTTCTACAACTAGAACCTCGTCCCCGCGCGGCAGCGGAGATCGGGGTTCTTTGTCGTCATCCTGGAGTCGTCCCCGCCTTGCAGCCGATATGGAGACAGTCCCCGCATTTTTTAGAACGGGGCGAATTTGTTTATAATGGTACTAACAAGGAGCCCGAAGGGCTGACGAGGAGGGGAAGCAGGATGACAAAAAACTGGAGGCGGGCTGCCGTCTGCCTGCAGCTTGCCGCGGTGCTTGCGGCGGCGGCTGGCTGCCGGCAGGAAGAAAGCCTGTTTAAGGGCGGAAGCGGGAGCGGTTCCGGCCATGAACAATCACTGTCCGCAGGGAGCAAGGCGGAGCTGAATCAGGCCGCTTTTACCGTTTTGGCGGAGAAGCTTCGGGTGCCGTGGGGGATTCAATTTCACGGGGATACGATTTATATCAGCGAACGGGAAGGCAATATTGTTGCCGTACAGGACATGCAGATGACACGTCTGCCGGTGAAGCTGAGCAAGGCTGTTTTTGCGCAAGGGGAAGGCGGTTTTCTCGGTTTGGTGCTGGCGCCGGATTTTGCATCCTCCGGGCAGGCTTACGCCTATCATACGTACCGGGAGAACGGGAACGTGCTCAATCGGGTCGTCCTGCTGAAGAAGCAGGGAGACAGCTGGAGCGAGGCGGGAGCGCTTCTTGAGGACATTCCCGGCTCTGTCACGCATAACGGGGGGCGGCTGGCGATTGGCCCGGACCGGCAGCTGTATATCACGACGGGGGATGCCGGAAAGGAGCAGCTGGCGCAGGATTTGAGCAGCACTGCCGGCAAAATACTGCGGATGACCCTGGACGGCCAAATTCCCGCCGACAATCCGTTTCCGAATTCGCTCGTCTATTCATACGGGCACCGCAACCCGCAGGGGCTGGCCTGGAACAGCAAGGGGGCGCTGTACAGCTCGGAGCACGGGCCTTCGGGCACTCCGGGCGGCCATGATGAGATGAACCGCATTGAGCCCGGGAAAAATTACGGCTGGCCGGTCATCATCGGCGACCAGGAGCACCCGGACATGGTTAAGCCGCTGTATCACTCCGGCGAGACGGCGATCGCGCCCTCCGGCATCACGTTTGCCGGTGATAGCAAGCTGCTGGTCTCCGCGCTCCGCGGCCAGCGGCTGTTCATGCTCGATACGGACACGCACAAGCTGACGGCCGTGCTGGAGAAGGGGGGGCGGCTGCGGGATGTCCAGATTCATGAAGGACGCACCTACGTCATCACGAACAATACCGATGGCCGGGGCACGCCTTCAGAGCAGGACGACCGGCTGCTGCTGCTGAAATAATTAGGACGAGCGCCCCGACTTGGCGGACCAGCCCCAATAACATGGTTTGACATGATGAGCACTGCTTCTCACAGATATGGCTGTGAAGAGAAGCAGTGCTTTTATTGAATTCCGAAGGATTGAAGCCGCGGCAGCGGCTTTCCGGAAGGCCTCTATAGCTTCAAATAAAGCTGTCCTTCCAGTTTAAACGGCGGGATTCCCCAGATAGCGGTGTGCTTCTTTCAGCCTGCACAGCTTCAGCGTTCGGCATGGCATCTGAATCACGATGGTCCTTGTATCAGCCTTCCGGGAAGGCATGAGTACGCGAGCCGCCTGTGCCCGGGAGGATTTGGAACAGCTTTTGGAACAGCAGGGGAGAAGGATTATGCCCGGCCGCGGAGAAGTTACACTGATGATAGCGTTTTCTACTTTGGGAATGAATGGCAGGAGGTACGCCCATGCTGTCGGTAAAACAGAACATCCGGGCCGCGATTGGCGAGCTCGGCGCCAGATTTTCTAGCATTCGTACGGTGCTGATCCTCAGCTATACCGTCATTATTTTGCTGTGCGTTGCACTGGTGGGAGCCATCTCCTTCTATATTTCGTATCAGACGATGGCCGAGCGGATTGAGGCAGCCGGTCTGCAAATCGTGAAGCAAATTGAGCAAAGCATGGATAACGATTTCCAAAGCAAGCGCGGACGCCTGCTGGCCCCATACTACGATTCGGAGTACATTAGCGGAATTAACGGCTATGCGGCAATGAGCGATCAGGAGAAATTCCAGTTCCGGCAAAAGCTTGGGGACCTGTTTCTCCGCGGCTTCAATATCACGCCCATCCGGGATTTCACCCGGTTCCAAATTTATTACAGCAGCGGAGAGCTGCTCTATGCATCCGATAACCGGAATCCGTGGACGGCTGATGAGGTGCGGCAGTCGGACTGGTTTCTTCGTACGGTGGGGAAGGACGGGCTTGTTTATTTCCAGGGACCGCTATCCGGCGGACGGGCATACAGGGATGAAGCGGCCTACGCCTCATCGATTCTGATTCGGGATTTTGCCAATCCGCTGCATTTCATTATCGTGCGGGCGGAGTATACCGACGATTTGTTCGATCAAATCGGACAGCGGGAAAGCTTATCGCCGAGCAGCCGGTTTGTCATTTTAAATGAACGCGGCGAGCAGGTTTTCTCTTCCCGGAGCGATTCGTCCGGCGAGCTGTCCGCGGGCATATTTCAGCGGCTGGACGGGGCGTCCGGCAGCTTTTGGGAAACAAACGGCGGCCGGAGCGAATTCGTGTCGTACACGGAGTCCGGCTATTCCGGCTGGAAGGTGCTGCTGATTATGCCGCGGGATGAAATCTTCGGTCCTCTCGATCAAATCAAGACCGCTACGCTGGTCACCGCGCTGGCTGCGTTTGTCGTCACGTTCCTGATTTCCGTGCTGTTCGGGCGCAGAATTACAAGGCCGATTCTGGATTTGTACAAGACGGTCAACCGGATTAAACGAGGCGATTTCTCCATTCGGGTCGATATCCGGAGAAGGGATGAGATTGGCCGCATTGCGATGAATTTCAACGATATGCAGGATGAGCTGCAAACGCTGATCGAGACCAAATATGTTTACCAAATCAAGCTGCAGCAAGCGGAGCTGGCGATGCTGTATTCTCAAATCAATCCGCATTTCCTGTACAACACGCTGGACAGCATCAAGGCGATGGCGGATTACTACGAGGTCGGACAAATTGGCGAAATGTCGCAGTCGCTGGCCGATATGTTCCGGTACAACACCCGCAGCGGGGACGAGGTGGTCACACTGCGCGAGGAGCTTGAGCAAATTAACGCTTATATGAATATCCAAGGCATCCGGTTTGAGGATAAAATCCGCTGCGAGCAGATAATAGATGAGGAGCTGGCTGATTATCCGCTGTTAAAAATGACCCTTCAGCCGCTTGTGGAGAATGCCGTCTACCATGGCGGGGAACGGAAGCGGGGACCGACTCTGATACAGGTTATCGCGCGGCGGGAAGGGCACCGGGTGCTGCTGACGGTTCGTGATGACGGGGCGGGGATGACCGAGGCGCGGCTCGACGAGGTGCGCCAGATGCTCCAGGAGCGGCTTTACCGGGAGAGTGAGCCGCCTCGGCAAGCCAGACGCGGCATCGGTGTCCGCAATGTGTACGCCCGGTACGCGATTCGGCTGGGCGAGCAATTCGATCTGCTGCTGGAGAGCCGGGAAGGGCGCGGCACCAGCGTGACGCTCCGGTTTGAGCGGCCGGTTAAGCCTTCGGAAGGAGCTGCGGACTGAACGGGAAAGATGACCTGTCGGGGTGAACTTCTTTCCTGATTCTAGTGATAAGTAAGGCGGCGTAAAAAACCGGCTGTCAACCAAGGCAGGCCTCGGGGCGGATAATCGGAAGGCAGGCGGAATCCGGGAAGCATGACCAGCGCCAACGTTGACCGCCGTCATGGGACGGCACACCGATTGGCGGGACCGGAGCGATGCCTGGCGGAGGTCGGAATTTTCAACATTGGAAGTCGGAATCGTGAATGTGTCTGGTGAAACCGATTTCATATAATAAGAATGTAAGCGATTTCAATAAATGGCTTCAACGGATTTCCCATTTCATGAGAGAACGTCAAGGAGGGTACATGAAATGAAACAAAAAATGAAACAAAGGATGAGACAAAAGATGAAACCGGTTTTCCTGATGCTGGCCTTCTGTCTGGCGGTTATGGGGCTTGCAGGCTGCAGCGGCGGCGCGTCGACAGATGCCGGGACTCCGGCCGCGGGAGGGCAGGGCTCTCCAGGTCCGGCCAAGGCAAAGGAGCCTGTCACGCTGACCTTCGTGCTTCCGAATACGGTGGATTCCGCGCCGTTTACCAAAATTTTTGAAGCATACCAGAAGCAGACGGGCAACAAGGTGGAGTTGCAGGCGCTGCCGGGGGCGGATTACGACAATATGATGAAAACCCGGTTCTCGACGGGCGATTTTCCCGACCTGTTCCTGATGCAGCCGGGTACCAAGCAGAACGTCAAGCTGCGTGCGGAAGAGACTCTGCATGAATGGTCCGGGGATACTGCGGTGTGGGATCGGATTATTCCTTCCATGAAGCAGTTCCAAACGACAACTGCCGGCAAAATTTACGGCGTGCCCTTCGGCGCTACCGGCATGATGGGCGTCTATTACAACAAGGACGTTTTCCAAAAAGCCGGTGTCCAGCCTCCGAAAAACTATGCCGATTTGCTTGAGATCGCTAAGAAAATTAAAGCCGCAGGCGTCACACCGTTTTATGAGAGTGTGAAGGACGGCTGGCCGCCGCAGGTGTTTTACCTGACAGGATGGGTGACGAACGTCGATCCGGCCATTGGTGATGAGGGCGTTCAGAAGCTGGAGGCCAATAAGCTGAATCTGGCTGACATTCCTCAGGTCAGAGATTTGTTCGTCAAGCAGAAGGAGCTGCGGGACTTGGGCCTGATGCAGAACAATGTTATGGCAGGCACCTATGACGAGCTGCAAAATCTGATGGGCGAAGGCAAGGTCGCGATGGCCTTCATGCTGGATGGCATCATTCCGCAGCTGGAGAAGAAATTCGGCAAGCCGTTCGTCGCGGAGCATATCGGCTTCTTCCCGTTCCCTTCGGCCAGCGATGAAGGCATCGCTGCGATTACGCCGCCGAACCAGCTGATGATCCCGGAGAAGGCCAAACACGCTAAAGATGCGATTGACCTATTGAAATACATGATTTCTGCGGATATGGTGAACTTGTACTATCAAAACGCGCCAGGCATTCCGATCTTCAAGGATGCCAAGAGCGAGCTGTACCCGGTTCAGAAGCAGGTGCAAGCGCTGATTGATGCCGGGAAGGCCAAAGTCAATATTCAAAACCGCCTGACCCCTACCTTTTCGGATTTCCAGAAAACGCTGCAAACCTTCTTTATTAACGGAAATGTCGACGCTGCCCTGAAGGAATTTGATGCAGGGTATAAAAAAGACGGCAAATCCAAGCGTTTAACCGGTTTCGAATAACATGCTTCTGCCGCAGACACGGCCGGGACGGGAATTCTCCCGAATCCGGCCGGGCTGCGCAGTGTATACAAGGAAGGAGGGGCAGGCGTGGGCAAACAAAGGTACCCGCTTTATTTTTCGTTTCCGGCGCTGGCGGTGTTTCTGCTGTTCTTTATAACCCCGACCTTAATTGGGTTTTATTACAGCTTTACCGATTGGAACATTAACGCCCCGGATATCCGGTTTGTCGGATTTGCTAACTATGTGGAGCTGTTTCAGGAGCCGCGGCTTACAACAGCGCTGTCCAATACGCTCATTTTTGCGGCGGCGGTCACAGTGCTGCAAAATGTTTGCGGTCTCGCTCTGGCCTTGGTGCTAAATGAGGCTCTGAAGCTGCGCAACCTGCTAAGGATGGTGTTTTTTCTTCCTTATGTGATTGCGCCAATTGTTATCGGGTACATTTTCCGGGCGATTTATCATCCGGAGCACGGCATTGTGAATGAGCTGCTGCGTGCTGTCGGGCTGGGCAGCCTGGCGCAGGACTGGCTCAATGACCCGGCCTACGCCCTGTTTTCGATTATCGCCACGGACATTTGGCGGGTGGCGGGGTTTGCGATGGTTGTCTATTTGGCCGGCTTGCAGTTCATTCCGAAGGATCTGACCGAAAGCGCCTCCATTGACGGCGCCACCTACTGGAACCGCTTCCGCCACATCGTGTTTCCGCTGCTGGCGCCTGCGTTTACCGTAAATGTGCTGCTGTCGATGATCGGCTCCATGAAAGTATTTGAAATGGTTATGGTACTGACTGAGGGCGGACCGGGTTATACGACGGAAGTGTTCTTCACGTATATCCGCAGCATGTTCAGCTCCGGCGAGTTCGGTTACGCTACAGCGGTCAATGTGGTCTTGTTCGTGCTCGTCACGCTTGTCGGCGTGCCTGTCTTGATGGGCATGAAGCGCAGGGAGGTGGAGATGTGAGCCGGAAAAAACGTGCTGTGCTTCTTGCTCTGGAGCTTGTCGCCGTATGCTGCGCGCTGGTCATTCTCATTCCGTTCGTCATGATCCTGATTAATTCGTTCAAGGATATCCGGGAATCGGCCTTGTTCGGCCTGTCGCTTCCGTCGGAGTGGCACTTCAGCAATTACAAGGATATTTTCGGGCAGGCCCATATTCTGAGGGGGTTTGCGAACAGCTTTTTAATCTCCGGCCTGGTGGTCATTTGTGTGAATTTGTTCGCCTCTATGGCGGCGTTCATTATTCAGCGCCGGGACAGCAAGCTGCTGCGGGGCGTGTACTTCCTGTTCATTATGGGGTTAATCGTTCCGGTTTCTATTGTGCCTACGATTGAACTGATGGGGCTGCTCCATATTCGCGGCACTTACCTTAGTCTGGTGATGTATTATACCGCCGTGCTGCTCCCGTTCTCGGTGTTTCTGCTGGTCGGGTTTATGAAATCGATTCCGCGGGAGCTGGATGAGGCCGCGCTGATGGAGGGCTGCAGCTACTTCCGCCTGTTCGTGCAAATGATTCTTCCGCTGCTCATGACCGTGCTTGTGACAGTGACCATCGTTGTGATGGTGTCGGTATGGAACGACTTTTTCGGTCCGTTCTACTTAATGACCGACAGTACGAAGTGGACCATTGTGCTGCAAATATTCAATTTCGTGACGATGTACAGCACGAACTGGGGCGTTGTTTTTGCCTTCATGATTGTTGTTATTGCCCCTGTGCTGCTTGTATATTTGCTGCTGCAAAAATATATTATTGAAGGCTTGACGGCGGGCTCGCTGAAGGGCTGAGCGATGCAAAAGCAACGGCTCCGTCACCTGCAGCCATTACACACACGGGAGGTCGCGTCCATGCGGAAGGTTGTCATTGTGGATGACGAGAAGTGGATTCGCCGGGGAATTATTCAATCGATTCCATGGGAACGCTACAATCTCGTGCTTGCGGGGGAAGCCGGGGACGGCCAGGAGGCATATGAGCTGGTGATGGCGCTGCAGCCGGATTTGCTGTTTATGGACATGCGGATGCCAGAGGTGGACGGCAAGGCTTTGCTGGCCCTGCTGCATCAAGCTGCGCCGGATCTGCTCAAGGTGGTGGTCAGCGGGTATTCCGATTTCGAATACACGAAGGAGGCCATCCGGCATAAGGCGTTCGATTACCTGCTTAAGCCGGTGAAGAAGGAAGAGCTTGCGGCAGTGCTGGACAAAGCCGTCGCCGAGCTGGACCGGCGGGATGCAGAGCGGGAGGCTCCGGCTGAGGGCGGCAGGGAAGCGCTGCTTCATCGGCTGCTGTTTCAGGAGGAGACGGCAGAGCAGCCGCTTCCGGCGGCGTGGCTTCCATCCGGCGGCAGCTCCACCGTGCAGCTGGCGGTGCTGGCCGGGCAGCCGGACGTATACCGGGACGCCTTTGACCATCGTGCTCTGGCGGCTCCTGTTCTAGAAGCGCTTCAGCGCAGCAGGCCGTTCCTGTTCGGCGGGCGCTGGGAGGCCGGGATCACGTCGGCGCCCGGCCCTTCCCGGGAAATCGTCGTCATGGTTACAGGGGAGCGGCTCATACCGGAGCATTTGCTGAAGCTGGGGCAGCAGCTGCAAACGGCCTTGAAGCAGGCAGCCGGAGTGAGCTTCAGTCTCGGGGCAAGCAGCATTCTCATGGCGGTCGGAAGCCGGGAGATGTCCGGCGCTATCCGGTCGGCGTATGCCGAGGGCAAGCAGGCTTTGAAGCAGAAAAGGCTGCTGGAGCAGGGGGTTATCCGGACTGCCGGGAAGGACCCCGGCTGTCCTTCTCCTGTTTATCCGCAGGAGCTGGAGGATGCTTTCTTGTTAGCGCTACAGCTGGGAAGCCGGACGGCGGCCGCCTCGAATTTCGAGCGGCTGTTTGCCGCATTCAGCGGGGAGTCCGCGTCTGTGGAGCACATGCAGCGAAGCGCCGCAATGCTTCTTCATGCCATAGAGAAGCAGCTGCAAACCGGCGGAATTGGGCTGGAGGAGGCGTGCGGCAAGCCGGTGCTGGCCTATGCCGAGATGATTAGCTGCCGAAGCGATGCGGCTTCAGTGAAGGCTTTGTTCGAAAGCGTTATTATCCCCGGCGCGCTGGCAAGCGCGGCAAGCACCGGCAGCTTGGGGGAAAAGCATGGCGAGAAGGTTGTCCGGGAGGTGCAGAAGCTGGTTGAAGCTCATTACGATCAGCCGCTTACGCTGCATCAGATCGCGGCCGGTTATTTTATGAATACCGATTATTTGAGCCGCTTGTTCAAAAAAATGACGGGCCATAATTTCGTCGATTATTTAACCGATTACCGGATTAGCAAATCCAAAGAGCTTATGAAGCACTCTGCCTATAAAAACTACGAAATTGCGCAAAAGGTCGGCTATGAGGATTACCGGTATTTCAGCCAAATTTTTAAAAAGAAAACAGGTCTCACTATTGGCCAGTACCGGCTTGCCGTACAACGCAGTGAAGAAAGGATGTTATGACATGGACAACCAAACGAAAAAGCTTATTCCCGATACCCTGATGCTGGAGGAGCGCGCTGGACACGCCATTAACGCCATGATTGGCATGGCGGACGAGGATTATAACGGCATTCCGTTTTTTGCTGCGGATTTGATGCACAAGCCTGCTTTTATGACGCACGGCGACTGGGACTACGGCTCCTCGCACGGCCGGATGATCGACGGTCTTATTCTGGCCCGGCACATGTCGGGCGAGGAGTACGGCAAGGAGGTTGAGGAGAAGTACCGGGAAAACCTGCTGTCCTTTTTCAAGGAGGACGGAATGAGCTATCGTCAGTTGAATCCGGTACACCGCTGGGATACGAACGCGAATCTGATCGACCAGCGCGCGGTGATTCTTTCCTTAACGACCTGGTATTTGGATACCGGCGATCTGAAGGTGAAGGAAGCCGCGGATCGTCATGTAGCTGCGCTCAAGCGGATCGCGATTAAGGAGCGGGATATCTGGTATTATCCGGCTTCCGAATATAAAGAGGGCGGATGGCCGTCCAGCAACGGAGTTCAACTGCGTCTTGCCCCGGACCCGGCCGCCTTCTGCGGGCGCCTGGTGATGCCGCTTCTGAAATATCATGAGCTGACGGGCAATCCGGATGCGCTGGAGCTGTGCGAGTTTTTCACCGCGCTGATTATGGAACGCAGCGGCGTCTTCAACCCGGACGGCAGCTTTAACGATTCTCTGGCCTACCGGAGCGGACATTTCCATACCCGCCTTGGCACGCTGGATGCAATCGCGCGTTTTGGCATGTTTACAGGAAATGCCGCAACCATCGCTTGGGTGAAGAAAAGCTATGACTGGGCTTTGACCAAGTGCACGGCCTTCGGCTGGACGCCCGGCGACCTGCATGAGCAGGCTTACGAGCATGAAACGTGCTCGCTGGTGGACCTCATCGCAACAGGCATCTCGCTGGCGAAGAGCGGATATGTGGAGTACTGGGGGATCGTGGAGCGGTTCCTGCGCAACCATCTCACCGAATCGCAGCTGCTGGATTTGAGCTGGGTGGAGGAGAGCGACAGCAAGTCCGGCGACATTCCGGCAAGCAAAACCTTCTTCAAGGTAGCGCAGCGCTCGAAGGGCGCTTTCGCCGGCTATTCGGCTCCGAACGACTTCGTCTGTGACGTCATCGAGGGCCGCGGGCATACGAGCGATTTGCAAATTTGCTGCCTGGGCTCCGGCACGCGCGGCTTGTTCATGGGCTGGAGCAACACGGTCACGGAGAAGGACGGCACCGTGAGTGTCAACTTCCTGCTGAACCGGGGCTCCAAATGGCTGGATGTGAGCAGCTATTTGCCGCATGAGGGCAAGGTGGTCATCGATGTGCATCAGGATGTAAAACGGCTTCAGGTCCGGATTCCGGAGTGGGCGGGCTTCACCAAAATCCAGTATGTGCGTGAGCTGGACGGCCAGGTTACCGAAGGGAACGGACGTGAGCCAAGCCGCTGGGTCAATAAGCATTTCCTCTTGCTTGGCGAAGCGAAGGCAGGGGAACAAATTACGATCACCTTCCCCATCAGCCACCGCAAAACGATTGAAAATGCGGTAGGCCAAACGTTTGAAACAATATGGCGCGGGGATGATGTAGTCGGCATTAGTCCGGAAGGAACGAAAAAGCCGCTGTACAGCGGCCGCAAGGTATATGATCAGGCTCCGATGCGCGAGGGCAGCTACCGCCGGCCGGAGAAAGAAATCGTATGGTAGGAGGCGGAAACATGAAAACGGTTGTTGCTGTTTATACCGGCCAGGGGCTGGCCGACCCGCTTAAGGCGGTTTTTCAAGAGGTGCTGCCGGGCTGCAGGCTCGTCAATATTATCGACGACAGCCTGATCGGGGATGTCGTTAAAGCAGGGCAGGTGCCGCCTGGCGTGGCGCGCCGCCTGATTCAGTATTTCCATCATGCCGAGGAGCTTGGCGCGGATGTTATTTTGAACACCTGCTCTTCCGTAGGAGAAGTGGCGGATGCTGCACGGGGCTTCATCGGCGTGCCGATTGTCAAAATTGACGAGGCGATGGCAGCCAAAGCGGCGATTGGCTATGACCGGATTGCCGTGCTGGCGACGCTGCCTTCTACGCTGGAGCCAACGATGCGTCTGGTCCAAAAGCAGGCGGATTTGGCCGGCCGGCAAGTCACGCTGGTGAACGGTCTTGCGGAAGGCGCATTTGACGCGCTGGTCGGCGGCAAGCCGGAGGAGCATGACCGCATCCTGCTGGAAACGGCCAAGCGTGCGGCCAGCGATGCTGATGTCATCGTGCTGGCGCAGGGATCCATGGCCCGGATGGAAAGCAAGCTGCGCGAGGAGACCGGCAAGCCGGTGCTGTCTTCGCCGCGTCTTGGCGTAGAGGCCGTAAAGGCCGCACTGGAGCTTGCGGCGGAGCAAGGGCATACGGCATAGGGCAGGCTGATGGCCTGTAACCGGGAGCGGCACGGCCGCAAGTGCGTGCTGTGAGGCGCTGTGCGGTGCGGACAGTCCGGAGGATATCCGGTTCCGGCTGACGTTCATGCGTTCGAAATTCAGAAAGAGCGGACTGTTTAAATTTTATAGAACGGTGAAAAAAACCGGAGGCAGGGCTGGAGTGGAGCGGCGATCGGCGCTTCATTCCAGCCTTATCCCTACCGAATGCCGGAGAAGACTCTCGTAACCTCGGGAGGACAATATATGCAAGTGAAGCAGAGGGGAGAAGCACCATGCAGCAAGAACGAGTAATCGCCACTTATTTGGCGGAAACGCCGTATTCCTTGGAGCGTGCGGCTGCTGTTATAGCCGGAGAACAGTCTACCGGGACCTTTACGGCAGTGCCTGGGGAGACAGATGAGCTGAAGGAGCGCTACGGGGCGATTGTAGAGTCTATTGAGCCCCTGGAGGAGCTGGATACACCGACTCTTCCCGGCTCGAAGCCCCCGGCGGGACATGACGGCCGTTTCCGGCGCGGATTGATTAAGGTATCGTTTCCGCTGCATAATTTCGGGCCTTCGATCCCGAATTTGCTGTCCGCTGTGGCGGGGAATCTGTATGAGCTGCAGGAGCTGTCCGGGCTGCGCCTGATGGACCTGGATCTGCCAGAGGCTTTTGCCGCCCGTTATCCGGGCCCCAAATTTGGCATTGAAGGCACTCGCAGGCTGACGGGCGTCTACGATCGGCCGATTCTCGGCACCATCGTCAAGCCCAGCATCGGGCTGACGCCGGAGCAGCTGTCCGCACTGGTGGAGCGGCTGGCGCTGGCCGGAATGGATTTTATCAAGGATGACGAGTTAAACGGAAATCCGCCGTTCGCCCCGCTGGAGCACAAGGTCAAGGCGGTTATGGAGGCTGTAGAGCGGGCTGCGGACGCCACCGGCAAAAAGCTGATGTACGCCTTTAACATTACGGGCGATATTGATGAGCTGCAGCGCAATCATGACCTGGTCGTGAAGGCAGGAGGAACCTGCGTCATGGTCAGTGTGATGAGCGTCGGTCTGGCCGGATTGGCGCATCTGAACACTTACAGCGAGGTGCCGATTCACGGCCATCGGAATCAGTGGGGGATGCTGACACGCTGCCCGGGGCTGGGGCTTGAATTTACCGCCTACCAAAAGCTGTGCCGTCTGGCTGGGGCTGATCAGCTTCATGTCAACGGGCTAAACAGCAAATTCTACGAAAGTAACGCCTCCGTCACCCGCTCGATTGAGGCATGCACGACCCCGCTTTGGGGCGGTTATCAGACGATGCCGGTTGTTTCTTCCATGCAGTGGGCGGGCTCGGCGCCGGCGACTTATGCAGCTGCCGGATCGGTGGATGTCATGCATTTGGCGGGAGGCGGCATGCTTGCCCATCCTGATGGGGCGACCGCAGGCTTCGAGAGCATGAAGCTGGGCTGGGAGGCGGCAGTTCAGGGCATCCCGCTTGAGGTATACGCTGCGAGTCACCCTGTGCTGCAGCGGGCGATTGAGAAGTTCGGGAAGGACTGAGCGGAATGAATGGAAGTCAACCAGGCCTGGGGGCGTACAGCGGAACCGGAGAAGCGGTTTCCGGCTTGTCCGCTCCCTTGGAGAAAGCACATGGACAGGAGCAGGATTCGTCCCGGCCCGGAAGGCTGCTGTGTTACTACGGGGACGATTTCACCGGGTCGACGGATGTGCTGGAATCGCTGTTCCGTGCCGGGCTGAAGACGGTTTTATTCCTGTCGCCACCGTCCGCAGAGCTGCTGCAGGAGCGTTTTGCCACTGTTCGCTGCTTCGGGGTGGCCGGAGTGGGCCGTTCGCTGACGCCGGATCAGATGGAGCAGGAGCTGCGGCCGGTGCTGGAAACGCTGAAGACCGCAGGGGCTGCGGTTGTTCATTATAAGGTATGCTCTACCTTCGACTCCTCCCCGGAGACGGGAAGCATCGGCAAAGCGGCGGAGATCGGACGGGACGTGTTTGGAGGCGGGCGTTATACTCCGCTGCTGGCAGGTGTCCCGTATTTGCGCCGGTATACGGTGTTCGGGCATCATTTTGCGGCTGCCGGAGGGGAAGCTGTGTTCCGGCTGGATCGCCATCCGACGATGTCACGGCACCCTGTAACGCCTATGGCCGAGTCGGATCTGCGGGAGCATCTGCGGAAGCAAACGGAGCTGCCGGTCTCTCTGCTGGATATCGTCGCGCTTGACGGTGCTTATGAAGGGGTTCGCGGACGGCTGGAGCAGCTGCTGCAAGCAGAACGGTCCAAGCTGGTGCTGTTTGATGTGCTGGACGAGCGGCGGCTGGAAACAGCCGGCCGGTTAATCTGGGAGGAAGCACAGCAGGAGGCAGCTGCCGGGAACAGCTTGTTCGTTGTCGGTTCTTCCGGCGTCGAGTACGCGCTGGCTTCCTGGTGGAAAACGTCGGGCTTACTGAACGAAGCCGCAGACGCTGGTGCGGATGGACCGTCCGTAGGCGAGGAGGACCGGCTGCTTACGGTTTCCGGCAGCTGCTCGCCGGTGACCGAGCGGCAAATCCAGGCGGCGCTGCGGGCCGGTCATGCGGGTATCCGTGTTCCGGCGGATCAGCTTTTGCAGCCCGAAACCTCTGAAGCCGCCCATGCTCAGGTGAAGGCAGAGGCGCTGTGCCTGCTGCAAAGCGGCCGCAGTGTCGTGCTGTATACAGCCTCCGGTCCGCAGGATGAGAGCATCGGGCGCATTCGCAGCATCCTGGCGGCCCAAGGCTGCAAGCCGGAGGAAAGCGGCCGCCTGCTTGGCGGAGCGCTTGGCCGTCTGACCCGGGAGCTGGTGCGGGCTGCAGGCCTGCGGCGGATTGTCATTGCCGGAGGCGATACGTCGGGCTACATTACCCGGGAGCTGGGTGTCTACGCCTTGTCCTGCAAGGCAGCGCTGGACCCGGGAGCGCCGTTGTGCGAGGCGTATTCCGAAGACCTGCCGTTTGACGGCCTGGAGCTGGTGCTCAAGGGCGGGCAAGTGGGCGGCGAGCATTTCTTCGAGAAGGTCCGGCTTGGCGGCAAAGCAGAGCCGGTTCAAAATTAATCACTGACAGCGCGCGCCATGCCGGTGCGCGCTGTCAGCGCTGGAAACGGCGGCACGGGCTGAATAACGGCCGGAGATCCGGCCTGTTTGACTGACCGGGGGCAGCTGTTTTTCATCCATTCATTCAAAATTCGGTGGATAGAGCAAACACCGCTTAAACTAAGAAACTACAGCCAGGAGGTGCGCACAGTGCTGTCTGAAGCCGTGAAGCACGATTTGCGCCACATTGTCGGCGACGCATTTTTCAAGGATGATATGAATTCGCTTATTACCCACTCCTATGATGGAACACCGATGCTCCAGGCGCTGCCGGATGCGGTGGTTTACCCGGAGAATACCCGGCAGGTTGCGGCCGTTATGAAGCGTCTGGCTGAAGACGGAATCCCGGTCATCAGCCGCGGATCAGGCACGAACCTGTGCGGCGGTACGGTGCCCCTGCAGGGGGGCGTTGTGATGGTGATGCATAGAATGAACCAGATCCTGGAGTTCGATCTGGAGAACTTAACGGCGACGGTTCAACCGGGACTGATTACGAAGGAGTTTATTACAAAGGTGGAGGAGCTGGGCTTATTTTATCCCCCGGATCCCAGCTCGATGTCCATTTCAACGATTGGCGGCAACATTGCCGAATGCTCGGGCGGCCTGCGCGGATTGAAGTACGGTACAACCAAGGATTATGTGATCGGCCTGGAGGCCGTGCTGCCAAACGGCGAGATTATCCGGACCGGCGGCAAGCTGATGAAGGATGTCGCAGGCTATGACCTGACGAAGCTGCTGGTCGGCTCGGAGGGAACGCTGGCCATCATTACTGAGGCTACGCTGAAGCTGATTCCCCCGCCCCGGTACAAAAAAACGATGCTCGCCATGTACAAGGATTTGTACGGAGCGGCGCGTACGGTGTCCAAAATCATTGAGCAGCGTATTATACCGGCTACCCTGGAGTTTCTGGACAACCCGACGATTCGTGTTGTTGACGATTTCGCCAAGCTGGGCCTGCCGCTGGATATGAACGCGATTCTGCTGATCGAGCAGGACGGGGAACAGGAGACGGTGGAGCGGGATATCGCCCGGATCGAAGCGATTTGTCTGGCTGAGCAGGCCGACCGCGTCTCGGTGGCGGCAAGTGAGGAAGAAGCGTTAAAGCTGCTGACGGCACGCCGCAGCGCTTTTACTGCGCTGGCCCGGCTGCGGCCGACTACGATTCTGGAGGATGCCACGGTGCCGCGGTCCAAAATCGCGGAAATGGTACTTGAAATTAACCGGATTGCCCAAAAATACGAGGTGCAAATTTGCACCTTCGGCCATGCCGGTGACGGTAATCTGCACCCGACGGCGACAACTGACGCACGGAATCATGAAGAAATCCACCGCGTGGAGGAGGCGTTCGCCGAAATTTTCGAGGCGGCGATTCGGCTCGGGGGCACGATTACCGGCGAGCATGGGGTCGGCGCGGTGAAGGCTCCTTATTTGGAATGGAAGGTGGGCCGTGCCGGAATCGATGTCATGCGGGCCATCAAGCAATCGTTTGACCCGCACAATCTGCTGAACCCCGGCAAGCTGTTTGCCAAGGAAACCCGGAAAAGGCGGGTGATTGACCGTGGCTGAAGCTGGACGGCAAGCTGTACAACCGCAACCTGCGGCTGGCAACCAGGAGCACAATCGCACCGGGGAAGCCATAACAGGAGCCCGGCCTGCCGGGACTAGCCACATGGCAGGAAGCCAAGCAGCTCTTACGGGCGCCGGCATTCCGTCTTCCTTGACTGCTCCGTCTCCATCCGGGGGAATACAATCCGCTCCCGCTGCCCTATCTCCTTATCAGCCGCTGACCGAGAAGCTGGCTGCCCGGCTTGATTATGAGCAGCTGACCAATTGTATGCGCTGCGGCTTTTGCCTGCCAGCCTGTCCGACCTTTCGGGAGACGGGAGTGGAGCAGGAATCGCCGCGCGGGCGAATTTCACTAATGAAGGCTGCTGTAGACGGGCTCATGGAGCCGAATCATGATTTTGAAGAACAAATGAATCATTGCTTGGGCTGCCGTGCTTGCGAGCCGGTTTGTCCTGCGGGCGTTCAGTACGGCCATCTCATCGAGCAAACCCGGGATGCGCTGGAGGATCATACCCAAACGCATCGTCCATGGATACGGGCGGTCCGGCGGATTGCCTTCCAGCAGCTGTTCCCTTATCAGCAGCGGATGCGGCTCCTGGGCGGGGCACTGCGACTGGCGCAGAAATGGAAGCTGAATCAGGCGGCGCGCAAAACCGGGCTGATGAAGCTTTTTCCGCCTCATCTGCAGGCGATGGAGCGGATTATGCCGGAAGCGTCCTATCAAGGGGTTATCGGCCTAATTGGCGAGAGGCATCCGGCCAAAGGGGAGAAGATCGCGACGGTAGGCTTGTTCCGGGGCTGTATTATGGACGTGCTGTTTGCCGGGACGAATGTGAATACGGTCAAGCTGCTGACGGAGGCGGGCTTTGAGGTCGTTATCCCGCCGGATCAAAACTGCTGCGGCGCGCTGCATGCTCACAGCGGCGAGGCAGAGCAGGCCAGAGGGCTCGCACGGCGCAATATTCAAGTATTCCAGGCGGCTGGAGTAGATTATATTGCTTCCAATGCAGGCGGCTGCGGCGCCAGCATGGTCGAGTACGGCCATCTGCTGCATGAGGACCCCGACTGGAAGGAAGGGGCGGAATGGTTTGCCTCACGGGTGTTCGACATCTCGGACCTGCTGGTGCGCTTCGGACGGGCGCTGCAATTTTCCGGCTCCGCGGTCCGTATTACGTATCAGGATTCCTGCCATCTCCGCAACGTCATGCGATCTTCGGATGCGCCGCGCCGACTGATGAAGCAGGTAGAGGGGGCCGTTTTTACCGAAATGAAGGAAGCGGATCGCTGCTGCGGCTCGGCGGGGATTTATAATTTGACCCAGCCGGACATGGCAGGCCAAATTCTGGACCATAAGATGGCGCATGTACAAGCGGCCGCGCCGGATTGTCTGCTGACCAGCAATCCCGGCTGCCTGCTGCAAATGAAGCTGGGAATCGACAAGCACGATGCTGCAGGCACGATGCAGGCTGGTCATGTGGTGGACTTCCTGGCGGAGCGCCTGGTTCCGGCGAAATGAGAGATGAGGTATACAAAGGCCACCCTGCGGGACTGCCGCCCGCAGGGTGGCCTTTTGTGCAGACGGCCGGCCAGTCTCATGCCACACCGTCCTATGATCGTTGGAAAGCATGAAATCCAAGGGGCCCCCGACCTTTGTCCTGGTTGTGGGAAATACTGAGCATTTTCTACTATCTTGTCCAAAATCCATGCCGCCGGTGAAGGAACATGATAAAATACAGTCGTCGACAGGATAAAAGGGAAACAAACCGTTGAAATATCCGATGAAAGGCTGTTGAGGAGAGCAATGCGAAGAAGGCCTGAACAGAAGCCTGAGCTGGAGTATGCGTTAAGAAGAAATACGGTGCTGAACGGCGAATATAAGCTGAAGCACGTCATTTCCTCCAGTGAGCTGTCAATCGTTTATTTGGCGACCGGAAAAGACGGCCGGAAGGTGGCGGTCAAGGAGTTTTTTCCGTGCCAGCTGGCGCTGCGCGATACAGACCGTACCTCCGTTATTTGCCGTCAGCCGTCTCTGAAGGGCAAGTATGAAGAGCTGCTGCAGGCTTTTATGCGCGAGGTGATGATTGTAAAATCATTGGCTCATCCGAGCATAGCCGCCTATGTCGGACACGTGGAAGCGAATCATACCTGTTATTTCGTTACTGATTACTGCTACGGCCGCCGGCTGGATGAGCTTGACTCGTGGTCCCATCCGGACGTTGCCGCCGATTTTTTTGAAAACATCGTGCTCCCGCTTATGGATGCGCTCCGCTACATTCACAGCCAAGGCGTCCTGCACCGGGATATTAAGCCGGCGAATATCATTATCGGGAAGGATGGCAGCCCGAAGCTGATCGACTTTGGATCGGCTGTGTATTTCGAGCGGGAGAAGCGCCACGCTATTTTCACATCCACAGGGTACTCGCCGCTCGAGTTTTATTCGGAGCGGTCCAGACAGGGGGTCCACTCGGACGTATACAGTCTGGCTGCCACATTGTATTATTACTGCTGCGGGCAAGCGCCGCTGGATGTATCGCGCCGGCTGTTCGAGGACCATCTGCCGCCCGTCAGACAGCACAACAAATCCGTGTCGCCGCTTCTAGCCTGGATGATCCGGTGGGGGCTGGCTGTGCGCCAGGAGCGCCGGTGCGGCTCCGTCAAGCTGCTGCAAACGGCGGTTCAGCTCGAATGCCGGAAGCTGCGGCTTCAGGCCCGATTTGTCCGAAATCGCGGAAGCTCACGGTAAATAGCCGGGGCCGGGCGTTAAGAGCCGGCTGTCCGCCCAGGCAGGGCATTGCGCTTTTTTGAATCCTGCCTGGCCTGCCGAAAAAAGAAGACCCTTCAACGCCGCAGCAGCGGCGTTGGAGGGTCTCTTTTCTAGTATAGGCATGGTTCACTGCTGTCATATTCCGGATAGGACTTAACGTTCCCGGGTTTATAATAAACCTCTCGCCGCAAACTCTTTACTAGTATCGAATCAACTTTTAAATTGTGGATAAAGCCGCTTTAGCTTAATTCGAGCATCGGCTGTTGTGAATTGCCAATCCACGCCTTTCTGACGCTCGTTTCGAGCGCATTCCTATGCGGACAGTTCGCGTGCCAATTCAGGAATGGAGGGGATGCGTCGTCCCAAGCATTGGCTGGTCATCACACTGAGCTCAATCTCTGCGATATTTAGCCAGCTTCCATGTTTGGGTGTGTAGTGGATTTCCAGTCGCTTCGCCAAGCGTCTGGCGGTTTCAGGCTCAAAAGCCTGATAGAGCGAGGCAATGGAATGTGTGTTTAGATTGTCCATGACCAATTTTATCTTTGGCGCATTTGGATAATGGACGTCCAGCAATTCGCGAACTTGCTCTGCCCAGTCGATACGGGTTCGTTGCTCCCGTACCGCAACATGCCGCCAACCTGCCAAGGGTTCTGTAAAGACAAAGATGCTGCACGTTCCGTGTCGAACGTATTCGCTATCTTCCCGACGAGGCTTGGCTGCCTTCATCGGAATCGGTTCGCGAGCTTCATCCAACAGTTGGTACGGCTTCTCATCCATGCAGATCACCGGACAATCGGCGTCGTAAGGTAATTGATAAACGTCCAGCACATCTTCCATGGCGGCAACAAACGCCGCGTTTTGCTCAGGTGGGATACACCAACATTTACGAAGATGAGGTTTAAGTTCGTTTTTTTAAGACCTTCCGGACGGTCTCATGGGAAATGCTGTCGATGTAGTTCAATTCAACCGCTCGGTCGGCGAGTAAATCCAACGTCCAGCGACTTCTTCCAACCGGTGGTGCGCTGCAACTGAGCGCGATGATTTTTGCCTCAACATCGCCTGTCACCTTTGGCGCTACAGGTGGTGTGAGTCGTTTCTTTCGACCGATTGCACTGTCCCACCCTTGATCAGCAAACGCTTTTCGAACATTATACACGGTGTTGACGTGGACCTGCAGACGCTCGGCGATCTCTACTTCTTTCAAGCAGCCGCCTGGCCTGTTTTCATCGGCAGCCAGAAGGATCTGAGCGCGACGGATCGATCGGGCCGCAGCTTTGCCTTTGGATATGAATGCACGCAATTGCTCGCGTTCTTCAGTCGTTAAGCGAACAGGGTATTGGATAGGACGCATGTATGAAAACCTCTTTTTAGCACTACTATACCAGATCTATCCAATCTATACAATTAGGGTTGAGAGAGTACTAGTACAAATCACGCAGGAAGCGCTTATGAAGCGTCGGCTCTTTGATAAAGAGAATAAGCCTGTCATTCGCTCAGACAACGGTCCACAATTTATTAGCCATTTATTCGAAGAGGCTTGAAACCGCTTCGAGATGATTCATGAGCGCATTCCGCCAAAAACGCCGAATAAGAACGCCCATATCGAATCATATCATTCGATCATCGAACAAGAGTGTTACCAGCGGCATGAATTCGAGACTTATCAACAGGCGTATATAATCGTGAGCGACTTTATTCAGGATTACAATCGGATCCGCATTCATGGCAGCATCTACGATCTATCCCCGTACGAATACATGGATGCCATTAAACAAGGAACTATCAAGGCTAAGACGATAAAAGTCTGAAAATTGTGCCAAATACTTATTAAAATACTCATTCGGCAGTAAATCGAAGCATTTACGAGTAAATCTAAGCGCTATATTGAATAAGCGGTGCAGTGTCCACCATAAGGGTGTTTAACCGGCCGGAACTGTGCGTGCCCCATCTGATGGCGTTATATTGAACGCTTCACTTGAGCCAATTTTTTTCGATAGAGAACACAAAGAACCTGCCATTCACATAAAGGCAGGTTCTTTGTGTTTATTCCTGTAGTCTTATATCAAATGTGACTTTTGAAGCAGTCTTTTGACGATGACCGCAACTTCCGCCCTTGTGATATGCTCTTCCGGCTCCAGCAAATTTCCCTCTTTACCGGACACAAGTCCAGCCTTGACGCAGGCTGCGATATATTCCTTCGCCCAAGAGGAAGCTTGCTGCCAATCACCGAAGACTGATAGTGAGAAATCCGCTTCAGTTTCGGCAACCCCGGATTTGAGTCCCGTAATGTTCATTGCTCTTGCGATCATGACCATGGCCTGCTCACGAGTAATTTTGTCCATGGGTCCGTATTCTCCATCCCCGTATCCCGAAACAATTGCATATTCCGCGGCTGTTTGGATATAGGGGCTATACCACTCCGAAGAGCTTACATCGGTAAATGGACTGTTTCCGGTTCCCGGCTTCAAGCCTAAGGCTCTTACGACAATAGTCGCAAATTCAGCACGGGTGATATCTCTGTCAGGCTCATATAAGTCATTGCCTACTCCAGTGACTACCATCCTGGAACCCATGTCGTTGATCGCTTCTTTTGCCCAATGGTTGGCGGCATCCATATATTCTTGAGGATGCCAAACAACGGAATAAGTACTGTTGGTTAAGCTGTTGATGATTGCGTAATATTTTCCGTCGATGGACGTTACTTTGGTCGGAACATGCCTTACCGTCCCGTCAGGATCCACAACAATACCAGTAGTGATCTTGTTAGGGTCGACTCCGTCAGGTATCAGTACGGTTCTTTCTACGTAAACACTGAACTTAGTCATTTCCGTGCTTTTCCCGTTGCTGCTGACAGTTACGCTGAAGTCCATAGGCGGAGCCACAATAGCGAATTCGCCTTTTTGGGCAGAGCTTTCTACAATCTTAACTGTTTCAGCGGGAGATTTTGCAATTTCCACTTGCAGCTTAATGTCCTTCAGTTCGACGTTCTGGCCCAGGAGTGCCGAGATAGCCGCAAGATCAAGCTGCTGTGACGGCAACGAATAGCTGGCGCTTTCTGTTCGAAGCTGCAAAACCGCGGTTTTATCCTGCAAGTTTTTCACCATTTGTCCATTCAACTCTCCGATTATTACATCGGATTGTGTGTTGACGGGTATGGTAACCACTGCGTTTTTGTCTTCCTGAGACAGCCTTTGCTCAAGCTTGGCCTGGTCTACAGCAATGGTTGTGACCGTTCTTTCACCGTCTTTTGTGGTAGTTGCCTTACCTGCATTTTCAGACTTACCGTTAACAAGAACGATTACACCGGTCTCCGCTGGTGTCGTTGGTTCAGTAGAAGCTGAAGGAGTACTACCTCCAGATCTACTGGACTGCTTGTACGGAGTTACTGAATTGGAGGGATCTGAAGCTGCACTGTTTCCGGCGGCATTCACTGCAGTGACTGTAAAGGTATAGGTTGTACCGTTGGTCAAGCCGGTTACCGTGATGGTGGTTCCCGTACCCGTAACCGTGATATTGCCGGGGCTTGCGGTTACCGCATAGCCTGTTACCGGACTTCCTCCATTATCGGCAGGGGCAGTAAAGGTAACGGTTGCCTGCCCATCCCTTGCAAAAGCATTTACGTTTGTAGGAGATCCGGGCACATTCAGAGGCATTGCGCTGACCTCTGCAGAATTCGGACTGTCAACACCATTGTTCGTTGCTTGAATAACAAAATAGTAGGTAATGCCATTAACAAGTCCGGTAGATTCATAGCTGTAAACAGCAGCTGCTACTGTTGCGAGTGGATCGCTATATACTCCTGATACAACAGATTGATAAATTTTATATCCGGTGGCCCCGGCTACCGGGTTCCAGTTTAATGTAACCTTAGCGTTTCCAATAGTTGCCGTTACTCCTGACGGCACATTAGATTCAGCCGCGTTCACGGTGAAGCTCAGGCTCACCGTCTGGGACACGCCATTATCTCCGGTAATCGTCAGGGTGTCCGTGTAGGTGTCAGCGGTCAGGCCGGTCTTCGGGCGGACGCTCACCGTAGCCGTGCCGCCTGCGTTGATGCTGGTCGCCGACAACGCCGTGCTGATCTCGTAATCCGTGCCGCCCAATGCCGCTGCCAACCCGGTAATCGTTCCGGTGCCGGTGTTGGTGATGGTAATCTCCTGCGC